>JBQCGE010000203.1:0-3212 GCA_051955955.1 Verrucomicrobiota bacterium | reverse complement strand
ATCGGCGGCATTCCCTATCTCACCGCCTTGAGCGATGCTGTGCCATCAGCCGCAAACCTCCTCTATTACCTCGAAATCGTCCGCGAAAAATACATTTTGCGGAAAATGATCCAGACCTGCACTTCCGTGGTGGGCCGTGTTTACGATTACGAAGGCAAGGTGGATGGGCTTTTGGATGAAGTTGAGCGGGACGTCCTCAAAATCAGCGAGGAACGGATCGAAAACTCCGCCTTCTCGATGAAGGAACTGGTCCACAAGGCCATTAACACTATCGAGGAATACCACGCCCGCCAGGGAATGCTCACCGGCATTGCCACCGGTTTCGTCGATTTCGATAAAATGACCAGTGGCTTGCATGGTGGTGAAATGATCGTCATCGCCGCCCGTCCCAGCATGGGTAAAACCTCGCTCGCAATGAATATCGTCGAGCATGCAGTGTTGGAGGAAAAAGTCCCAGTGGGCGTGTTCAGCCTGGAAATGACTGCGGAATCACTCGTTCTGCGTATGCTCTGCTCCCGCTCCCGCGTGAACATGCGCAACATCCGGGACGGCTTTCTCGCCGAGCGCGATTTCCCCAAGTTAACCGGTTCCGCCGGCAAGCTCGCCAATGCCCCGCTTTATATCGATGACACTGCCGGCCTTTCCATTCTCCAGTTGCGCGCCAAAGCCCGCCGTATGTACCAGCAATACGGCATTAAAATGATTGTCATTGACTACCTCCAATTGCTCAATGCAAGCTCCAGTCGAATTGAAAACCGGCAACAGGAAATCGCTCAGATTTCCAACGGGATCAAAGCGCTGGCCAAGGAACTGAACGTTCCCGTCATCGTGCTCAGCCAGTTGAATCGTGAGTTGGAGAAGGATAAAAACCGCAAGCCGCGACTGTCGGACTTGCGTGAATCCGGCGCGATTGAACAGGATGCGGACCTGGTTGCTCTATTGTATAAGCCTGAAGCGGAAAAGGAAGATGATGACGGCGTGGCTCCGGATGTGGAGTCCCTGCCGGTAAATCTGTTGATCGCCAAACAGCGAAATGGCCCAACAGGGGATGTGCATCTCACCTTTTTCAAGAGCTTCACCCGGTTCGAAAATGCCGCCAAGGTCGCGGACGTGCCGGTTGAATAAAATTCGATGAAATTGGTTTTGCGGCGCTGGAGCGCTTTCATAATGATCTTGTGCTGGCTCGTGACCGTGAATTACGGCCAGGTCGGGCAGAAGATCCAGAAAATCGAAATTCGCCATGTGGGCCCGCCCGCCGCTAGCGAAGCGCTGATCCGCGCCAACATTCGCGTGCGGGAAGGCGATACTTTCGCCCGGAACAGCATTGATGACGATGTTCGCAGCCTTTATTCGACAGGCTATTTCTATAATATCCGGGTCGCCACCGAACCTTCCGATCAAGGTGGTGTTAACCTCATCTACGTGGTTCAGGGGAAACCGACCCTCTCTGAAATTCGTTTTGAAGGGAACAAGGTTTATAGCCGCAAAAAGCTGCTCAAGAAAGTCACCTCAAAGGTCGGTGAACCCTTAAACGAGCAGAAAATCTTCCTCGATTCGCAGGAGATCGAGAAGATGTATCAAAAATCGGGCTATCAAAAAACCACGGTTCATCCCCAAACCCGCATTGATAACGAAGCAGCAGGGCGGGGGAGCGTCACGTTCGAAATTCACGAAGCGCCGAAGGTCAAGGTGGAGGATGTTGAGTTCATCGGCGCGAAATCCTTCTCCCAGCGCAAACTTCGTAAAGTCCTCAAAACCCGCCGCTGGTGGATTTTCTCATGGATCACCGGTTCTGGCGTCTTGAAGGAGGAGCAATTCCAGGAGGATAAGGAAAAGCTCGCGGATTTTTACCGGAACGAAGGCTTTATTGATTTCGAAATCAAGGACATCAAATTCGACTATATCAGCCCGAAAAAGATGATCGTTCGGTTCATCGTTTCGGAAGGGAACCAATACCACGTCGGCTCGGTCGATATTAAGGGTAACGAAAAGTTCACCAAAGAGGAGATTTTTAAAGGCATTATCAGCGAGGGCAAACCCCTTCGCCCGAAGATGCTGCCCGGAGCGGAGAAATCGAAGGAGAACCCCAAAGGCGATATTTTCACTCCCAAAGGTTTGCAGAGCGATGTGGACGCAATCCGCGATTTTTACGGCTCCAAAGGTTTTATTGAAACCTGGGTTCGTCCTATCAAGATTCCGAATACGGAAAAGGGAACCATGGACCTCGTTTATGAAGTTCATGACGAGGACAAGGGCAAGAGCTTCATCGAGCGGATCGATATCAAGGGAAATACCAAAACCAAGGATAAAGTCATTCGCCGCGAATTGGCCGTTTCCCCCGGCGAAACGTTTGACATGGTCCGGGTCAAGATCAGCAAGGGTCGCCTGGAGCAGATGAATTATTTCGACAAGGTGGAGACCGAACCCGAACCGACCGACGTCCCAACGCGCAAAAACCTGGTGATCAACCTTGAGGAAGGCACCACAGGCCACGTTGAATTGGGCGCGGGTTTCAGTTCTATTGATAGTTTGTTCGGTTTCATCGGCTATCGGGAAGGGAATTTCGATCTGTTTAACCCGCCTTACTTCCGTGGCGGGGGCCAAAAATTGCGGGTTGGAGCCACAATCGGCTTGCGCCGTAAAGATTACCAACTCTCCTTCGTGGAGCCGTGGTTTCTGAATCGCAAGCTCGCCCTCGGGGTCGATCTTTATCACAGCGAACTCAATTACTTGAGTGATCTGTATGATTTTACCCAAACGGGCATGAAACTCAGCCTCACCAAGGCGCTCCCTTACAATTTCATCGCTTCCGTCAGTTACACCATCGAGAACATACAGTTGAACGATGTTTCGGATGATGCTCCCTTTATCATTCGGCAGGAAGCGCAGGAGACACCCGACCGATGGGTTTCAAAGCTGGGCGCCTCCCTCGCTTATGACACTCGCAACCACGCCCTCACGCCAAACCGCGGCCAACGCACGGAATTAATTGGCGAACTTGCGGGCGGGCCACTCGGCCTCGACTCCGATTTCTATAAAATGGAGGTTCGCTCCGCCTGGTACTTCCCGGGCTTTTTCGAGGGGCACGTTCTTGAGTTGGTCGGTCGCACCGGGGTGGTCGAACCCTTTGGCGATACCCAGCGTGTTCCCTTGTTCGACCGGTACTTCCTCGGCGGTGTTAATTCGTTGCGAGGTTTCAGCTACCGTTCCGT
>JBQCGE010000202.1:0-3091 GCA_051955955.1 Verrucomicrobiota bacterium | reverse complement strand
CAAAATCGAGTAAACATCCGCGTTCTATTTTTCGCCGGAGAGCCGGCACATCGAAATGAAAAGGACGCATCATTGCAACGAATTGCGCCCGTCGCACATTGGGCAGACGGTGACGCTGGCTGGCTGGGTTCATTCCCGGCGTGATCTTGGCGGGTTAATTTTTATTGATATTCGCGACCGCGAGGGACGAACCCAAACTGTATTCGACCCCTCGGATCTGCCGAAGGAAGTTTTTGACCAGGCCTCAAATCTGCGCAGTGAATCAGTCATTCTCGTTACCGGCAAAGTCCGTCAACGTCCCGAGGGGACCAACAATTCCAAAATCGCGACCGGTGAAATCGAAGTGCTCGCTCAAAAATTGGAAGTGCTGAACCAGGCGGAAGTCCTGCCCTTCCCGGTGGATGATCCTGAAGTCGCGAGCAAGGTAAATGAGGAATTGCGATTACAATATCGCTACCTCGACCTTCGCCGCCCGGAGATGGCGCGGAATTTGAGATTGCGCAGCAAAGTGGCGACCGCCACGCGAGTGTTCCTGGATGAGCAAGGCTTTCTCGAAGTGGAAACTCCGCTGCTTTTCAAGAGCACGCCAGAAGGAGCGCGGGAGTTCCTGGTGCCGAACCGGCGTGAGGCAGGAACTTTTTATGCGCTTCCGCAGTCGCCCCAGCAATTCAAGCAAATCCTGATGGTTGCAGGGGTGGAGCGCTATTTCCAACTGGCGAAATGTTTCCGGGATGAAGATTTGCGGGCTGACCGTCAGCCCGAGTTTACGCAGGTCGATATCGAAATGTCGTTTATTGATCGCGAGGATATTTACAGCCTGATCGAAGGTTTGTTGAAGCGGGTGTGGAAAACCGCCTTGAATGTCGAGATCCCAACCCCCTTTAAGCGAATTTCTTTCGAAGAAGCTTTGAACCGCTACGGCATTGATAAACCGGATACGCGGTTTGCCATGGAGATTGTGGATTTCACTGAAGAATTCCGAGCGAGCTCCTTCAAGGTTTTCAGTGGCTCGGTGAGTAGTGGTGGGGTGGTGAAAGCGCTCAATGCCAAGGGAATGGCGGATGCGACGCAGGGACAGATCGAGACGATGACCGAGTATGCCAAGAGCTTCGGCGCAAAGGGGCTCGCGTTCATCAAGGTCGAAAATGGGGAATGGAAATCGCCCATCGTGAAGTTTTTCACCGAAGCGGAAAAGGAAGCGCTGAAGTCGAAGCTGGCAATTGAGGAAGGTGACCTGATTCTCTTTGCAGCGGACCAATGGTTGAACGCCTGCGAAATCCTGGGCCGAATCCGGCTTTATTGCGCGGATGTGTTGAAAGCCAAGGGGAAGTTAAATATCCCGGCGGACCAGTTCAATTTCCTGTGGGTAGTTGATTTTCCGTTGCTCAGCTTCGATAAGGAACAGAACCGCTGGTATTCCAGTCATCATCCGTTTACCGCGCCGGTCGCGGACGACATTCCGCTGCTGAAGAATGACCCGAAGAAAGTTCGCGGACAGCATTATGACATCGTGGTGAACGGCGTTGAACTCGGTGGCGGGTCGATTCGTATCCACCAGCCGGAAGTCCAAAAAACCATTTTCGAGGATATTCTCCAGATTCCGGCGGAGATGGTGCAGGCGCGGTTTGGATATATGCTCAACGCATTTAAATTCGGTGCGCCTCCGCATGGCGGGATCGCGCTCGGGTTTGATCGGATGATTGCCATCCTGTGCAATACGCCGAGCATTCGAGACGTGATTGCCTTTCCCAAAACCGCGAAGGGGACCGATCTGATGACGGAATCTCCCGCGCCCGTTGAGCCTAAGCAATTGCGCGAGTTGCACCTGGAATTGCGCGTGCCGAAAAAGGAAGGCTCTGGTTAAAAATCGCGCAAGCGCGCGGGATTTAGCAGGAGCTCAGATGCGACTTTTCAGGTTGAACGCGTACTCGAGGCGCGCGCTTACTTGGAACCATATAGCCGGTTTTTTGCGATTTCCTCTGCTGTCTTTTGCAGTAATCAAGACTTCTGCGAATTGACTTTGAGCCACGCAGCATACTCGGATTCCTTCAGCTTGCCTGCCGCCATCGAGAGCGTGCTTTCCACCACCGATTCCTCGCTGGCGCTCAGCATATACCCGTTCACTTCGAGAAAGACAGCCGCCACAAGAAATCCCGTGCGCTTGTTTCCGTCCAGAAAGGGATGGTTCCGAATGATGCCGGCTGCGTAACTTGCAGCCATCTCCACAAGGCCCGCCTTGGCGTAACCAAACAGATTGCGTGGTTTGGCGAGAGCCGATTCGAGCAAGTCTTCATCGCGTAACCCAGCCAGGCCTCCATGCTGGGCGAGCATCATCTCGTGAATCGCCAAACATTCCTCACGAGTGATCCACGCTGGTTCCTTCATTTCGCCAGTTCTTTCAAAGCGTGGCGATAGCGGCGACTGAGGTTCTCCGCCGCCCTCATCTTGCGGGCGAATTCAGGATTGCTGGCGGTCAATCGAAATCCTCCATCCGTCGCTTCAGTAAGAAACACCGCATCACCGTCGTCGGCATTCAGGCGAGCAAGAGCTTCTTTCGGGAGGACCAGACCGATGGAATTACCCACTTTGCGCAACTTGAGTTCCAGAACCATAAAGTTAATGTGGCTACAATTGTTATAACGTCAAGATGGAACGTTCTTGAAGCCTGGTTTGGCCATCGGCATGACACATTCCGTTCCGTATCGTGCCGCTAATCGCTCGGCGTGATTACCACATCACCATTTGGTATGTACCAATCAAATGTTGGCGTGCGTTGATTATGAATTCTGGCGGCGAGTTGTTTTGTGGGTGTTAAGTGCACGCTCGCATCGCTTAATAGCACATTTCCTTTCCATCGATGCATATCCCGCCACCAGCCGAATCCGTTGGTCCTTCGAAACTGATTGGCACCCGTCATTAAGGCGCCGTCCCATGTTACATTTCGATCTCCTGCCAGAATTGCTTCCGGGTTGTCCATTCGAGCGGTATAGCTGACGAAGTAGCTCGTGTTGCTCCGATTTAATAGGTTTAAGCTCGCTGAAGGTATTCGGTTGATGTCTGTTGGGCATAGAAAAACCCTCGCATCACGAAT
>JBQCGE010000201.1:0-11110 GCA_051955955.1 Verrucomicrobiota bacterium | reverse complement strand
AATGGAACACCCATTTGAGGCTCTTCAAATTCGTAGCGCTCAAGCTGGGCTTTTTTCTCAGGAGTGGAATTACAGCCCGAAAGAAAAACAGCGAGAACCAGACACAGGAAACGGAATCTTCTCCATTGCGGCATGGCGATGAACATGGCGGCAAACCTACCCAAGTTCAACTTCACCCGGAGCCATAATGCAAAATTTGCTTCCGCCTCTTTACATGAATGTTAGGCTCCATTGCACGTCAGATTAACTTACACCGGGAGCCCTCCATAACGTACGGAAGACGCCACCGGATTTGTCGCATAATGAAAAAATTACAAGCTCTACTCTGTTTAACACTGGCCCTGTGCAGCGCCAGTTTTGCCGCTGAACCTCCAAAATTAATAGTTTCCATTCTGGTTGATCAATTCCGTTATGACTACCTGGAGCGATTTCATGATCAATTCACGGATGGCGGCTTTCGCCTGCTGACGGATCGAGGCACTTTCATGACCTTTGCCCATTATGATTATTGCCCAACTGTCACTGGGCCTGGCCATGCCAGCTACCTCAGCGGCACAACGCCAGCCTACCATGGCATCATTGGCAACGAATGGTTCGATAAGAATTCCGGCAAGATGATCAATTGCGTAGCGGACTCCTCAGTTTCGTCCGTCGGCACGACCAACGTGAATCGTGGAAAATATTCTCCCAGAAATTTCATTGGTGGAACATTCGCTGATGAAATGCGTCTTCATTATCGATCCAAAGTCGTTGGTATCTCGATCAAGGACCGTGGCGCAATTCTGCCGGCGGGGAAAAAGCCAACTGGTGCCTATTGGTTTGACGCAAGCACCGGGAATTTCATCACCAGTACCTATTATACCAATTCGCTGCCCGAATGGGTGAATGAATTTAACAGCCGTCATTTGGCGCAATCTTATGCAGGCCAAAAATGGGATCGTCTACTGGATGAAAAATATTACACCGAGGCCGATGACGCCCCGGGCGAAGCGAATTTAAGCGGCGAGAAAAAACCTGTTTTCCCCCACACCATTCCAAGCGAAAAAGATGGACTGGACAATATTATCCCAAGTCCGTTTGGGAACGAAATCCTGGTCCAATTCGCAAAGGCAGCGCTCGATGGTGAACGGCTCGGAAAATCTGACGTTCCAGATCTTTTCTGCGTCTCCTTTTCCTCAATCGATACCGTTGGGCACAAATTCGGGCCTTATTCGCAAGAGGTGCAGGACATGACATACCGGCTCGATCGGCAGCTTGCGGAACTCTTTTCCTATATCGACAAAAAAGTCGGCCTGAAGAACTGCTGGATTGTCCTCACCGCGGATCACGGAGTAGCCCCAACCCCCGAATTTGCGACTCAGGAAGGATTGAATGGCGGCCGCTTCAACGACAAAGAATTCATCAAAGGCGTAAATAAATCACTTGAGGAAAAATTCGGTCCCGGGAGTTACTTCCGCATCAACGGGCTCTCTTATGGAAATCTTTATCTAAATTTTAAAACTCTAGATAAAAACAACGTCACAGCGAAAGCCGTTTGCGATTTGGTGAAACACGCAGCACTGGAGACCGGGATGATCCAGGCGTGTTACAGCAGAGAAGAGATTCTCACCGGCCAGGTGACTGGTTTCATTGGAGATTTGGTGACCAAAGGTTACCACGCGGAGAGAAGCGGTGATTTAATTTTTATCACCAAGCCGTTTGTCATTCCGGGTAGTGGCAAAACCGGCACAACACACGGGACGCCGTACTCGTATGACACGCATATACCGGTCCTGTTTTACGGCGCACCGTTCAAGAAAGGGCGCTGGGCGAATGAATTTTATATCACAGACATCGTTCCCACTCTTTCTTCTGCATTGGGGATTGACCAACCTCCGGCTTCACTTGGCAAGCCGGCCTTATCGATCCTGCAAAAGTAATTGGCCGGTTGCGCCTACTCAGGTTTGCGCAAGGGAGGCAGCGGAATGAAATTCGAATGGGAGGTTTCAACCTCCCATTTTTTATTGAGCCGATCAATCCGCTCCTGTGTGGCGGGGTGCGTGCTGAGCAAGGCTAACGAGCCATTCATTGAGGCGCCCGCCTGTGAGGCATTTTGAATGCCCTGCAAACGTTCGAAGAATTGGATCATCCCGCGCGGATCAATTTTGGCCTGAACCAGGTAGCTCCAGCCAACATCGTCTGCTTCCCGCTCGAAATTGCGGGAGAATTTTTGCTGCAAGAGAAATTGTGACCCCTGCCCTACTACTGCAACCAGGCCCGAAGCATCGCCAAAAAGCATCTGTATTGCGACCCCCAGACCGGCGGTTTGGATTATACTCCGCAAGGAGTGTCGACGTGTGACGTGCGCCATTTCATGGGCGAGAACACCGGCAATTTGTTCTTCCGTTTCAGCATTTTCCAGCAGGCCTTGCATGATTACGACATTCCCGCCGGGCAACGCGAAGGCGTTCACGTTTGTGTCGCTCGAAATATGAAATCGAAAATTATACCCTGAACTTTCAGCCGCAGGGAGCAATCGGGAAGTAATCTCTTTCACCTGGGTCTCCCAGGGACTCTTCTCCACGATGTTTCCTTCCGCTTTGATTTGCTCGAAGATTTTGTCGCCGAACGATTGCTCCCATTGCATGGGAATTCGATTCGCGATGGCTTCAATGATCCGATCTCTCGCCAGGAAAAGGATAATCAAACCCACTAATAAGAGAACCCCAAGAGAAATGCCAACCAGCACGGGAAATGGAATTCGCTTTTCAACTTTGCGGGCCTGGTTCAGCACCGCGCCCCGCGCGGGATCAGCGAGCAAAACAGGATCACCATAGACCCCAGAGTCCGTCGAAACGAAGGTCCAGCCAGGCAAAATGTCATGCTCAAAAAAGATCTGCTGATTATTGTGACCGCCTCTGTAAATCCGGATTCCATTCACCGGGATGGAAAGCGATGTCGAAGTCGAAATAAATTCAATGTTCTCCGGCGTAACAGATAGTTCGCCAGCGAGCATTTGCCCCTTTGAATCGGGCGGGAACGCACTGGCACGATACCGCGAGTGACTCACCGTTTCCATTTAGACCTCCTAAGCCTGATTATAGCAGCGCTTTTTATTTATACGCGTCCATTCCGACGCAACTGCAGATGAGATTTCGATCCCCGTAAACATTATCGATGCGCCCCACCGCAGGCCAGAACTTGTGCTCGCGAACCCAGGGCAAAGGGAACGCCGCCTGTTCCCGAGGATAAGGCCGGTCCCATTTATCGGAGATAACTGCCTCGGCGGTATGCGGAGCATTTTTGATTACGTTCTGTTGCCGGTCGGTTCGACCATTTTCTATCGCCTGGATTTCTCCATGTATGGTGATCAACGCTTCGCAGAAGCGATCCAATTCTTCGCGCGATTCACTCTCCGTTGGTTCAATCATCATCGTGCCCGGCACAGGAAATGAGATTGTAGGAGCGTGGAATCCGTAATCCATCAAGCGCTTTGCGACGTCCTCGACCGTTACGCTTTTATATTGGCGCAGATCGACAATGCATTCATGGGCAACCATGCCCCGTTTGCCTTTGTACAAAACCGGGAAATAAGGATTGAGCCGTTGCGCGATATAGTTCGCGTTCAGAATTGCAACAAGAGTGGCTTTACGCAGTCCATCCGGTCCCATCATGGCAATGTACATCCAACTGATGGGCAAGATTGAAGCACTCCCATAAGGCGCGGCGGAAACCGGCCCCTGATTATGTTTACCTGGAATTTCGACGAGGGGATGCTTTGGGAGAAAGGGTTCAAGATGGGCTGCGACACAGATTGGGCCCATCCCAGGGCCGCCACCACCATGAGGAATGCAGAATGTTTTGTGGAGGTTGATATGGCAAACATCCGCGCCGATCTCTGCGGGGCGTGTAAGCCCCACTTGTGCATTTAAATTCGCACCATCCATGTAAACCTGGCCGCCGGCCTGATGAACCTCCGCGCAAATTTCTTTGATCGATTCTTCAAATACTCCGTGCGTTGATGGGTAAGTAGCCATTAAGCATGCGAGTTCGGAAGCGTGAGCGCGCACTTTCGCTTTCAGGTCCGCTAAATCAATATTTCCTTCCGCGTCGCAATTCACCGGTACTACCTTGAATCCAGCCATGACAGCGCTGGCTGGATTGGTTCCATGGGCTGAAGTGGGAATAAGGCAGATGTTTCGATGATGATCGCCGCGAGAATTGTGATAGGCCTCAATCGCGAGCAAACCCGCATACTCACCTTGTGAACCGGCGTTCGGTTGCAGCGAGGTGGCGGTAAAACCGGTAATCTCAGCCAGCCACTTTTCCAATTCCCGGAAAAGTTGCTGATAACCCTGCACCTGCGCCAAAGGCACGAAAGGATGAATGCGGCTAAACTCAGGCCAGGAGATCGGAAGCATTTCTGCTGCCGCGTTCAATTTCATCGTACACGAGCCGAGCGGAATCATCGACGTCGTTAACGAGAGGTCTTTTGATTGCAGGGCAAACAAGTACCGCAGCAACTCCGTTTCGGAATGGTGCGTGTTGAAAACCGGATGCTGCAGGTACTTCGAGGTTCGTTGGAGTGTAAGCGGAATTGCGCCTTGGCTTGAAGCTTCACTCAGGTTAGCCGGCTTTCCGAAAAGGCTTAAGAGCTGATCAACCTCCTTCTGAGTGGCAGCTTCATCAATGCTGATTCCGACCCGGTTGCGATCAATCAAGCGGAGATTGATGCCGTGTGACTCCGCTTTGGTGACCAATGCGGCCGCCCCTGAAGGGACTTCGACGGAGAGCGTATCGAAGTAAACCTCCGGCCCGACTTTAAACCCGAGCGCCGTTAGGGTTTCGCCAAGTCCACGCGCAAGCCTGTGCACATATTCCGAGATCGAGCGCAGTCCGTGCGGTCCATGATAAACCGCGTACATCGCTGCAATATTCGCGAGCAACGCCTGCGCCGTGCAAATATTGCTGGTCGCCTTTTCCCGTCGGATGTGCTGCTCCCGTGTTTGGAGCGAAAGACGGTAAGCGGGTCGTCCACTCGTATCTTTGGAAACGCCCACAAGGCGGCCTGGAATTTGGCGCTTGTATTCGTCGCGGGTGGAAAAAAACGCGGCATGCGGACCGCCATAACCCAGCGGCACACCGAAACGCTGAGCACTTCCGAACGAAATGTCGGCCCCAAGTTCGCCGGGCGGCTTCAGTAATGTGAGCGCGAGAAGATCGGTTGCAACCGCAACCAATGCTCCCGCCGCATGAACCGATTCGACGAGAGCTGAATAATCAAAGATTTCACCTGTGGTGCCCGGATATTGCAGAACAACGCCAAAAAAGGGAGTCCAATCCTTCTGCGTGGCGTGGTTTCCAGTAACCACCTCAATCCCGAGGGGCAATGCACGGGTGCGAATCACCGCAATATTTTGTGGATGACAAAGCTCTGAAACGAAAATTGCGTTTTTCCCTTCGCCTCCTTTGACATCATAGCAAAGGTGCATTGCCTCTGCGGCCGCAGTCGCCTCATCCAGAAGAGAGGCGTTTGCGATGGGCAACCCGGTCAGGTCAGCCACCATCGTTTGGAAGTTCAACAACGCTTCAAGCCGACCTTGAGAAATTTCTGCCTGGTAAGGTGTGTACTGGGTGTACCAGCCAGGATTTTCAAGGATGTTTCGCTGTATGACTGGCGGCGTGATGCAATCGTAATATCCCATCCCGATGAATGAGCGCAAAACTTTGTTTCGGCTGGCAATCGCTTTCAGGTCATTCAAGGCTTCGATTTCTCCACGCGCTGCGGGCAACTGGAGCTCGCGCCCGGTTCGAATCCGGGCTGGGATGGTTTTCTCGGCGAGTTCTTCGAGGCTCTTCAGTCCGAGGGAGTTAAGCATCTCCGCGATGGATTTTTCATCGGGGGCGATGTGTCGATCAACAAACCGATCAGGATGGCGCACGCTCATTCTTAAAAGTCGAAACTGTTGGTCAGAACAGAACGAATGTCAAAAGGAGAAGCTGTGCCAGGTTTGATTCGGCTCAAATCACTTTAATCTTTTTTTGGCGTGTGAGTATGCAGAAGTTAGCTGGTTTCTGAATCGTCCGGCTTTAAAACCCTCAACAATTGTTCCGTCGTAAATGGCTTGGCCAGGAACTCGACCTGCCCCAGCTCTGAGAGTTGAGACGTGCGCGGTTGGTCCATTAGTCCACTGATCGCGATGAACTTCAGATCGGGATCCAGTCGCTTCAAAGCTCGCATGGTGGAGAGTCCATCCATGTACGGCATCATCATGTCGAGGATCACTATTTCTATGTTCCATGCTTTAGAAGCGAGACGTGCAATCGCTTCAGCGCCGTCGGTGGCGGTGGCCACACGATAACCGTTATTCTCGAGTGTTACTTTTATAATTTCGCGCACGGCAGCTTCATCGTCCACCACCAACACCCACTCCCCCTGGCCGGAAGGGACTTGCGGGGGCTGTTTTTCACCTGGTTTACCTGCTGCTTCTCTGTCCGCCGCTGGCAGGTAAACTTTAAAAGTGGAGCCTTTGCCTGGCTCTGAGTAAACGGAGAGAAAACCTCCATGGCTGCGCACGATTCCGAGCGCAGTGGAAAGCCCCAGCCCGGTGCCTTTGCCAATTTCCTTCGTGGTGAAAAATGGCTCAAAAATTTTGTTAACGATTTCAGGACTGATTCCGGTCCCCTGGTCGGAAACATTCACGAGCACGTAACGACCCGGTTTGCTTTCCGGCTGCATTCGCGCGTAGTTTTCGTCCAGCACGACATTTTGAGCCTCAACGCGAATTTCCCCACCAGAGGACATTGCATCACGGGCGTTGACGAGCAGGTTCATGAACACCTGATGGAGTTGGGTCGGATCGCCGTTGATGGGCGCGAGATCTGCCGGAATTGCGGAACGAATCTGAACTCCCGGGGGGAAAACATCCCGCGCTATTTTCAAAACTTCGTTCAATGGGTGCTTTAACTGAAGGATCCCTTTTTCGCCTTCCACTCCGCGGGCGAATGAAAGCACTTGCTGCACAATCGCCGCGCCCCTGTGCGCGCTGGCTTCCAAGGTATCGAGCAAATCAGGAGGCGCCTGTTCCTTGAGGTCTCGAAGCAGTTTCAGTGACATCAAAATGGGCGTTAGCACATTATTCAAGTCATGGGCAATGCCTCCTGCCAGCGTTCCAATGCTCTCCATACGTTGTGCGCGGAGGAAATGAGCTTCCAGTTTTTTGCGTTCGGTAATGTCGCGTGAAGTAATGACCAGGCCGCCGACAGCCAGGTTCCGGGACAAATTGCGGCAGACACTCTCAAGGTAACGCCATGACCCATCCTGCTTCAAAAAGCGATTTTCGATCGGTCGCGTTGCTGATTTTCCGGTGAATTCATTTGTAAATAACTCCTTTACCGCCAACAGGTCGGAGGCATGCACAAATTTAAAATAATCCTGCCCGATCACCTCCTGTCGCGGGTAACCCAGCACACGTTCGAATGAAGGGCTCGTGAAGCGCACCTGCCCCTCCTCGGAAATAATCGTGATAATATCGGAACTCGCATCAATCAATGACCTGAAGTATTCCTCACTCCGGCGGAGGTTTTGTTCTGCCTGATGCTTTTCCCGCAGAGCCTCCCGTTTTTCAATCGCTCCAAGCAATGCGGACGGAAGCCGCTTCAAACTTGATTTCAGGATATAATCGTCAGCCCCTTTTTTGATGCACTCGACCGCCACTTCTTCGGACTGCGAACCAGTAACGAGAATAAATGGAAGCTCCATACGTTCCCGGTGGAGCAAATGCAGCGCGTCGAGCGCATTGAATTGCGGCATGGAATAATCCGAGATTATTGCATCACACTGGCCGCTGCTGATGATTTCCAGGAATTCCCGCTTGCTCGCCACCACCCGCTCTTCAAATGCAATACCGGACTTGCGCAGCTCGTACGAGATCAGCATCGCATCCGCTGGAACATCCTCGATTAAAAGCAAACGAATGGGAGCCTTACTCATGGGTGCCGCGGAAGCGGTGCGTCATACCGGGAACGGCCGAGACCTGCATGGGAAAAATCTCCAAGCGTGCGCATCCTATCCTTTAAGGTTGGTCAATACACAGGCTTGTCCAGAAAGACTTCCGGGTACAGGCGCCGAACACATTCCGGGCAGAAGCTGTGGGTGAAGTGCGCGTTTGAGTGATGCTCAATGTAACTTTCCAGAAGATTCCAGGTTCCCTTCTCATCTCTGATTTTTTTGCATGAAGCGCAGATTGGCAGCAGCCCTGTCAGAGTTTTTATTTTCGCGCAGGTTTCTCGCAATTCGGAAATTAAATTCTCGCGCTCGATCTCGGCCTGCTTCCGCGTGGTGATATCCTCCACGCTTCCTTCATATACGATCATGCGCGTGTCCGGATCACGCAGCGCCCGAGCATGAATCTGTACATGAGCAGGAGGGGCATCACTGCGGGTAAAAACCGCTTCGATGTATCCTACCGAGCCCTCGCGTTCCAACTCCTCACGCCAGCGACTAAACTCCTCACGCGATTGATGGAAATCAGCAAAGTTCCTTCCACGCAAATCGCTCCGATCGGGCACACCCAGGATCACTGCGAGAGCGGGGTTTCCATCCAAAATAATTCCGTTGGGGGCGCACCGAAATAATCCGACTGGCACAGTATCAAATAAAGCTTTGTAGCGCAGTTCAGCTTTTTCTATTTCTTTGGCCTGGTTGCGAATGTGCAAAGCGCTTTTCACTGCGGCCCGAAGTTGATCGAAGTGCGCGGAACCTTTTAATACATAGTCATCCACTCCAGCCTTCATCGCTTCCACCGCCACTTCTTCATTCCCAGTGCCGGTGAACATGATCACGGGAATCTGCGGTGAACTTCGCTTGATTGTGCGGAGTATTTCAAGACCGTTCGACCAATATAATCGGTAATCCGTCACAACCAGGTCGAAAGCGGATTCGCGGAGTGCCTGATGAAGTTGCGCGAGATTTCCAACCTCCACTGGCTCCAGCTCGGGAAAATCTTTTTGGAGTTCAAAGCGGACCAGTGCGCGATCATCGGGGTTATCGTCAATGATCAATGCCACAAGCTTTTGAACCGGTTCGAGGGCAGATGAGGAAGCCGAAGAAACGAGTTCTCCCTCTGAAGAGAGGAATTGTTTTGTACAAGCAGGCTCCACTCTCACAAACTAGGTTCCATGGTGAATCCCTGCAATCAGAGCAAACCCTGACCTGATGCCTCAAACCGTACCATCACGGATCCCACCCCACCCGACCAGTTTCCTAAGGAATTCGCCGGAAAGGACTTACACCACAACCTCTAACGGGCTCCGCTGCAACCTGACCCAGAATCGTGACCCTTTACCGACCTCCGATTCAAGTCCCGCCTGACCACCCATTCTTTCCACCCCTTTACGAACGATCGCCAAGCCCAGGCCGGTTCCGGGGTAGGAGTCAGCTGAGTGTAGCCGCTCGAACACACGAAACACCTTTTCCTGGTCTTCAGGTGGAATGCCAATACCATTATCTTCAACCCAAATGCATACGGATTTCTCGTCGGATTCCGCCCAAACTTTCACGCGCGGTTGAACACCTTTGGCAACGAATTTCGTGCCGTTCGCGATCAGGTTCATCAGAATTTGCGCAAGGGTAACGGAATGGGCCAGAACACGCGGCAACGGCTCGATCACCTCGACCATGGCATGGCGCGCATTCAACTCAGCCTCAAGTTGGCTCATTGCCTCCCGCACCACCTCAGCGATTGAAACTCCGGTCAGTTCCAATGTCGTATGACCCAAGCGACTGAAGATGAGCAGATCCTGCACTAAATTATCCATTCGTTCGGATGCGTTCACGATACGTGTCGCGCAATCCCTTCCCAACTCGTCCAGTACTGAGCCGTAATCCTCCAGCAAGACCCGCGCGAAACCCTGCATGGCGCGAATAGGTGCCCGCAGGTCATGCGAAACACTAAAAGAAAACGCTTCCAGTGCGGAATTGGAATCATGCAAGGCCTGTTCGGCCTGTTTGCGAACCACCACTTCATTTTCCAGTTCGCTATTCGCCATTTCAAGCTGGCTCGCTCGTTGCTTGAGAGTCTGGTTGAGTTTTTTGACTTCCTCTTCAGCTTTGCGTCTCTCCGTGATGTCGCGCGCGAAAAGGTAAAGCAGTTCCTCCGCTCCATAAGGTGCAATAGTCCATGCAAACATTCGCATGCTGCCATCCTTGCAGCGGTAGCAGGCCTCGAAATTCACGGCTCTTTGCTCCTGTATCGCCTGGTGCAGGAAGCGGGTAGTGGCCGATTTTCCTTCCGGATCCATCCACTCCCAGAATGGATTACCTTTCAACGTTTCTTCGGAATGGCCCAGCACCTTGTGCCAGGCTGGGTTGAGTTCTTTTAAATGCCCATCGAAATCGGCGATGGCAAGCAGATCAACCGCCAGAGTAAAAAAGCGATTTTGCTTCGTTTGGATCTCAATCCGCTGCGAAGCTTCCAGCATGCGCGCCTGATGTTCCCGCTCCTCCAGTTGCCGCAATTTTTCAGCCTGCATTTTCGCCTGCTCCGTTTTTTTGAGCAACTCCACGAAGACAGTGACTTTGCTGCGTAACACATCCGGAATGACGGGCGTGAAAATATAATCAACCGCGCCCAGAGAATATCCCTGGAACAGGTGCGTATCCGAAGTGCTGATCGCGCTTACGAAAATGATCGGAATATGCTCGGAACTTTTCCTTTGGCGGATGAGTTCAGCGGTTTCAAACCCGCTCAACCCCGGCATGTTCACATCGAGCAGAATGACAGCGAACTCCTGTTTCAACAGCAACCGGAGTGCTTCCTCCCCGGAACGCGCTTTAACCAGGTTCTGGTCCAGCTCAGTCAGCACGGCTTCCAGCGCGACGAGGTTTTCAGGAGTATCGTCAACCAGGAGAATATTGACCCGCGGTGCGGCCTCTTCCTCCGGCGCAACTGGTGGCCCCTCCTGCCGCTTAGTGTCAGGGCGGAAGTTCGATTGCAATTCAGTTTTCTTCAAATCATCAATGAATTGTGGGGTGAGCATCAGGCACTTTTGCGGTAGAGGTTGTGCTCCGGATCCAACTCCGAGTAGTTCGCCGCTTTCGAACTCTGCCTGGGGCTGCTGCCCGGCGTTA
>JBQCGE010000200.1:0-2625 GCA_051955955.1 Verrucomicrobiota bacterium | reverse complement strand
CCAGAGCGCCAGTTACCAGACCGAATCACCCCGCTACGGCCTGGTCGATTTGCCTCCGGTGTTAACCGCCGCGGATGAGGTGAAGCAAAATGGCGTGACGGCGCTCGGGTTGGTTGCGGCATGGAAGGGTTTGGAGGAAGGGCCTGTTCTTGACCAGATTTGCGATCAGTTGGAGGAATTGAAAAACAGCGGCAAAGCGCGTCCGGATGCGAGCCTTGGCATTATTAAGAATCCAAAGGTGGCGCAACGACTTCGCGACGCTGGATTGCAGTGTTACAACCACAATCTGGAAAGCTCAAAACGCCATTTTGGCAATGTTTGCACCACGCACACCTACGAGGATCGTGTCCAAACCATCCAGCATCTCAAAGCGGCGGGCATTAAAATTTGTTCGGGTGGAATTCTCGGGATGGGCGAAACACGCGAAGATCGTTGCGACCTCGCGCTCGCTCTTCGCGAGCTGGGAGTAAACATCGTCCCGATCAATATTTTGAATCCGATCCCCGGCACCCCCTACGCAAACCACACTCCGTTGCCGCCCCTTGAAATTTTGCAGATGATTGCCTGCTTCCGCTTTTTATTGCCACGCCAGGAAATCATGATCGCGGGTGGCCGCACGGTAAACCTGCGCGACATGCAAAGCATGATTTTCATGGCTGGAGCCAGCGCGCTCATGGTCGGGAATTATCTCACGACCTTAAACCAGAGCGTCGAAAAAGATTTGCAGATGTTGAAGGATCTCGGCCTTGATCCTAATTGGGACAAGCACGGCTTCAGTGACCAGGACGATGCCGGGTGCGCTCACGGTTCCCCGAATGCGCAGCCCGCGGAAGCTTTCGAGTATGCAGCGGCTCGGTAAAAATATCGGCCGATACTTTGGCGAGACAATCAATATAGACCAGGTCCAGGAAGAAGCGCACCAGCTCGCGATTTCCACTGGATTTACTTCCGAAACTTTCCTGGATATTTCAGGTAAAAGGCTGCGCGCGTATTTGCGCCCGGCAAAAAACCGCGCTTCCCACGATCATTCCTCCGGCGCGCGAAATTTTTACTTTTCCACCGGTATTCACGGCGATGAACCTTCCGGGCCATTGGCCATGCTGGAATTGCTCAAGCTGAATATCTGGCCAAATGGAAACATCTGGCTCGTTCCCTGCCTGAATCCCAGCGGCTTTCGGTTGAACAGTCGTTTCAATGATGCTGGCATTGATCTGAACCGCGATTATCGCTCCGGCCGCAGCGAAGAAGTTCGCGCCCATTTGGAATGGTTAAAACGCCAGCCGCCATTCTGGACCAGCATAATCCTGCACGAAGATTGGGAGGCGAATGGGTTTTACATTTACGAAGTGAACCCCAACGCACTGCCCAGCATCGCTGAGCCGATTATCGCAAGTCTCCGGCCCAATTTCCCCATCGAACATGCGGATCAAGTCGATACATGGCCGCACAAGAATGGCATCATCCGCCCGCCCTTTACGCCTGAAGAACGTCCGGAGTGGGCGGAAGCATTGTGGTTGATCGCCAACAAAACGCTCCAGAGTTGCACCTTTGAAGCGCCTTCGGATTTCCCGCTGCAATTCCGGGTTTCAGCGCAGGTTGCGGCCATGCGGCGCGCTTTCGAACTTCTGGCCTGATTAACTGTTAACCCAAATTGGCGAGCAGCCCCGAGCTGTCGCCCAGGCGCGCAGTGCTGGCCCCAACGCGGTCCAGCATCGAGAGGTAAAGGTTCGTCATCGGCGTGTCTTTGGCGTAACGAATATGGCGGCCCGTTTGGATTGTGTTTCCACCTTTGCCTGCCAGCAGGACCGGAAGATCATGGTGGGCATGCGAATTCCCGTCCGCGATCCCGCTCCCGTAAACAATCATTGAGTTATCGAGCAGGTTGCTTTCGCCTTCCTTGATCGATTTCAGTTTTTGAAGGAAGTAGGCGAACTGCCGCATGTGAAATTCGTTAATCCGGGCAATTTTCTTTTTCTTTTCTTCATTCCCGCTGTGGTGGGAGAGATCGTGATGGCCGTCCGGCACTCCCATGAAGGCGTAACTTCGGTTGCTTCCATCATGTGCAATCACGAACGTCGAAACCCGGGTGGTGTCTGTTTGAAATGCAAGCGCCATCAAGTCATACATCAGTTTGATGTGCTCTTCGTAATCTCCCGGAATGCCCTTCGGTTGCTTAAAATCCGGATGGACGTGCGTAAAATTGCTCGCGCGTTCCAGGCGCACTTCCAACTCCCGCACCGCGGTCATATACTCGTCGAGTTTGCGTTGATCGGTGCGTCCAAGATTGCTCCGGAGTTTTTTGCTGTCCTCCAGCACGAAATCCAAAATGCTCTTTTGATATTTTTCCCGCTTGGCACGCGCTTCAGCCGTTTCTCCGGGATGGTTGTTGGCGAAGAGCCGTTCAAAAACGAGCCGCGGATCCACTTCCGGCGGCATTGGGGTAGATTCGGATTTCCAGGAAATATTATAGGAGTAGGAGCAACTGTAACCCGAATCGCAATTGCCCGCCTGCTGCCCGCGATCACACCCGAGTTCCAACGAAGCGAACCGGGTCGCCTTGCCAATTTTTGCCGCAGCCACCTGGTCAACTGAAACACCGACCTTGATGTCTGCGCCGGAGGTTTT
>JBQCGE010000199.1:0-2765 GCA_051955955.1 Verrucomicrobiota bacterium | reverse complement strand
AAGATACGCGGACTTACACTGACCCGTTCGCATGAACACTGAATTGTCGTCCGCCGTGCCCAGCGTCCCAAAAAAAGGAGAAGTGGAGAAGCGGCCGGATGGCGAGTGGTTCGAGAAGTTTAAGGGGTTGCTGGGAAGGCGGGTGGATGGCGGATCGCTGGCGTGGTTCAGGATTTTTGTAGGGATCGTGATGGCACTCGAGGCCTTATCGCTCTTGCGTCCGAGCGCGAGCACGGCTGGCAAGGTGCCCCTGGAAGTTTATTACACCGGTCCGAACATTACTTTTAACCTCCCCTACCCTGGCTTTGGGTGGTTACCGTTTCTTTCACCTACGGGTATGCACTTAATGGTCGGTGTTTTGGCGGTGGGTGCGATCTGTTTGGCTGCGGGGTTTTTATATCGATTTGCGGCGGTGGCAGTCTTTCTTGCGTGGGGATACTTCTATGCCGTGGAGGCGACCCGGACTTATTGGATGAGCTATTATTATTTGGAATTGCTGGTGACATTCCTACTCATCTGGATGCCGGCTGCGGAACGCTACAGCGTAGACGCCTGGCGGAAAAAGAGGAATGACACACCGAGTGGATTCATCCCGTTCTGGCCGGTATTCCTGCTGCGAGCGCAATTGGTGATAACCTATTTTTATGCTGGCGTGGCAAAGCTGAATGCGGATTGGCTGCTGGATGCTCAACCAGTGAGATACTATTTATCGCAGCCGAATGTGGCGGCTTCGTTAAGACATTTCTTCGGGAGTTCGGCGGTGACCTGGGCGCAGAGCAGCCAATTAGCATACGCGATCAGTTGGGCGGGAGCAGTATTTGATCTGAGCGTGGGGTTTTTGCTCTGCTGGAGGCGAACGCGGTGGATGGGGTTTTGCATGCTGCTGTTTTTTCACCTGACGAACCATTTTTTGCTATTCAACGATATTGAATGGTTCCCGTTGGTCGGGATTACAACAGCGACGATTTTCTTCGCGCCGGATTGGCCATCAAGGGCATGGGACTGGATCCGGCGGGAACCAAAGCGGGTGAAGAACAGCTCGGGCTTGAAAGCGGCGGTCAGTTCTCCAGTGGCGAGATGGACTACTCCCCTGCTCTGCTTGTGGGTTGCGGGACAGGTTTTGATTCCGCTGCGTGGCTTTTTTATTCCGGGAGACGCGCGGATGACGTTCGAGGGGCTGAGCTTTAGCTGGCGATTAAAGGCCGAGGTTTATCGGACGACTCCGGCGGAGATTTATATTGAGGACAATGCCGTGATTGCCAAGAAGGGAGTCGATTGGTCGAACTGGAAGGGTGAGCAGGTGATCTATGATCCGGTGGACACGCGGTCGATTGACTGGGAGAAGCTGCCGGAAATTGTGGTGACATTTGAACCTGCGGTGGGAGAGCGGATTTTTTACAATCGGTATTCAAGCCACGCGAAGGCGCATCGGGACACGGAGATCAGGGACCGGGTGCTCGCGATTTGGCGAGAAAATTTTGGAGGAACTCCGGATGGGATTTATCCCACGGTTTCGGCAGCACAGGTGGCGCAGGCCTATTCGGCGGCGTTAAAAAATCATGAACCTCGGCTGGGGGGTAATGTGGGGTTGGAGATGCTGCTGCGCGAACGAAACAATCCTCAGATCATGAAATTACTGCGGCGGATGCATCCGTTCGCATTGGATGAAGGAGAAGCACGACAACTTTACCTGATTGACGCCGCAGGTCTTTTCACGACGAACGCAGATTTGCCGAAGCTTACACGGGACGATTGGAAGCCGGGTTCGGCGATGTTGCCGCCGGAGTGGAAGGGGGGCGACTTTGGGAATGCGGTTTATTTGGTCATTTCGGATACCTGGTCGCAAACCGCTGAGCTGTTCCCGAAAAGCTTCCTCCTGGCGCAGAATGGAAGCATGAAAATTGCGTGGAATTATAGGAAGGAACTGCCGACCTCGAAAGTGATGCACATCAGCGCACAACCGTTTCTATTGCAAAAATATGCGGGAATTGTGGCGCAGGAATGGAAGCAGGAGACAGGGCGGATTCCTGGAGTGCATGCGGTGACTGCTGTGTCGTTAAACTTTCGTCCGCCTCAGCCGGTGGTTGCCCCGGAGGCGAACCTTGCGGCGGTGCCGGTATCGCACCTGGGGCATAATGCGTGGATCAAGGATTTGCAGGTGGCACGAATACCGAAATGATCGCAAAGGGATGCTTTTGAGTTTGAGACGCATCGTGAGCTACTCGTAAGGCTTGGCAAAAGTTGAAGCTAGGGCAATATGCGGAGATGAAAAGAGAACGACTTGCCTTCATTTTTGCGTTGCTGATGATTCCAGCAATTCAGACGGCGGTGATTGGCGCGGAAGTAAGCAGCGCGAAAAACTCCGGGGACAAGGCGGCTGAAGCGGTAGCGGAGAACCTCAGCGCAGTCGATATTTTAAAACGATTTTCCAAAGCTATTGGGGGTGAGGAAGCCTTTCAAAAACATAATTCCCAACATGCGACTGGCACTGTGGAAATGCGCGGCCAGAACCTCAAAGGGAAGATGGAAGTGTTCGCGGCGCGTCCGGACAAATTGAAAATGATTATTTCTATGGAAGGGATTGGGACGATCACAACCGCTTTTGACGGAACGAATGGTTGGCTGGTGAACCCATTGATCGGGCCGATGCTGCTGGAGGGGAAGATGCTGGACCAGGTGAAATCCGAAGCAGATTTCGACCACACTTTGCATAATCCTGAGGATTACAAGACGATTGAGCTGCAAGGGAAGGAAACGTTCAACGG
>JBQCGE010000198.1:0-5483 GCA_051955955.1 Verrucomicrobiota bacterium | reverse complement strand
TTTTCTTCAGGTGCACCTTGTTGATCAGGTGTTCAACCGAGCGATACCCCCATTCATAAACCTGTTGCGCGAGCAGCACCTGGACATGGCCGCTCCGCAGGTATTGCAATTCCGCCGGAAGGGCATCTACGCTCACGCACTTAACCGCCCCGGGTGCCCATTTCAGGGCATTGTCGGTGAATAATGGCCAACCGCCAACCATCGCCCAACCGGTGATGTCCGGGTTGGATTGCATCACCTGCTCAACTTTCGCCGCTGCGTCCTGCGGCGTTTCCTTGTGGTAATAGGTTTCACGAATTTGAATTCCCGGGAATTTCCTGGCTGCGTTTTTCACTCCTTGAACACGCTTCTGAAGGTTTGGCGCATTTTGATTTCCCGCAAGAATCGCTACCACACCCTTCCCGTTCATTGCCTTGGCCAATTCCTCCATGATCTCTTCGCCGCATTTTACATCATCGATCGCGTAAGTGACGAAGCGCTTGCTCGCTGGCGCATCGGAATCGAAGGTGGCAACGGGGACTCCATTTTCCACGGCGGAGTTGATGGCGTCGGTCAATTTATTCGCATCGCTACAGCTCACCGCGATCCCCCGCGCACCGCTCAGAACCAATTGCTCAATTGCTTCCGCCTGCTTTTGCGCGTCCTCTTCGTTGGGAGTGCGCCAATCAATTTTAATGTTGATCCCGTACTTCTGTCCAAGGTCCTTTGCGGCCTGTTCAGCCCCAACCCGCGCCGCCTGGAATACCGGATTGCCTTGGGACTTGGCCACCAACCCGATGACATATGTTTTCTGTGCCGCATGGGTATTGGCGAAGCCAATCAACGAAAGGAAAAGTGCAATCGCCGAAAATGCTCTGGATGTAAGATTCATGGATAACGGTAAATACCTTAAAAATGATCCGCCCGGAGCGCAAGAAACGAACGTAAATAGTCGTTCCAGGCTCACAGGGATAATATCTTAGGGCGTTTTAATTGCCTGTGCCTCGACTGAAGCTATGGAATTCTTCGCTTCCGAAAAGATTTCAATATTGGCAGTCGCGCCTTCCTGCTCATCAGAAACTTTTTCCCTTTGAACAACTCCTGTGAATGCAACGCCATTATTCGCGTAGAACTCAACCACGGAATGATCGACAAAAACACGCAAATTCAGCGGTTCGCCCTTCCTTAGCTTCAAGGGAATTTTCTCGGTTCCAGCTTTCAACTCCCCATCTGAAAAAGTAATGCCAAACCCCGGTTTTTGCGGTTGCGTGATTCGTATTCCGATGTGGTCCCCTGCCAGTAATGACACTTTCATTTCGAATTGATCGGTTTTGCTTTGCAGCTTCAGCGGTTGATTGAGCGCCACATGTTCGCCTTTGTAAAATGTATTGGTCGCAAGTTTCGTCACTTCAATCGCGGGCCGCTGCCAAAGCAATCCTTCCGGACTAACCTCCAAAACGCGCGGCAGCGTCAAACATCCGTTCCATCCTCTTCCATCTTTAAACCCACGCACCCAACCCCAGAGCAATCGCCGCCCCTGGTCGTCGGTGGTCGAGTTCGGCGCATAAAAGTTCCCGGAATAATCGAGCAAGCCATTTTTCTCCGGCGTAAATTTTCGGCCATCAAAGTTCCCGACAAAATACTCCACACGTTTGTGCGGTGAAATAATCAAAACCCATTTGCCATTTAACTCAAAGAAGTTGGGACACTCAATGTTCACCACTTTGCTGTCTGGATGCGTAAACAAAACTCCCAGGTATTCCCAATGCATCAGTGAATCATCTTTCGCTTTGTACAAATTCACGACTGCTTCCCCTCCCTTTCCGTGGTTCAAATTTCCACCCAGCACCAGGTAGTCCTCGTTTTTGTACTTGAACAAAAATGGATCGCGCCAGTCCCAAACCATTTTCCCATTATGGATCGAAGGCTCCAGGGCAGGATTGTCACTCGGCTTATCCCAACGAATTAAATCCTTGTCCCCAAGCGCAACCCACTGCTCCGCGTAATCAGTTGCTGATTTTCCTCGCCCAATCGATGTGTAAAGGATCAATGGTCTGCCGTCCTTGCGGATGGTTGCGCAACCCGAGAATACATGATCTTCGCCAGCCTCCTTCGAAGGCCAGACCGCAATCGGCAGATGCTCCCATTTCATCAAGTCCCGACTCCGCGCATGGCCCCAGTGCATGTTTCCCCAGCCATCCCCATATGGGTTGTGCTGGTAAAACATATGGTAATAGCCGTTGTGGTAGATGGGGCCATTTGGGTCATTCATCCAATTCGCCGGCGCGAGAAAGTGGTATGCTGGCCGATCAGAATCTTTTTGAACACGACTAGCGGCTTGGGCAACACTTGCATCTGCTTTCCGAATTGCCTCGTCATCATGTGCTTTCCAATCCGCCGCACCTGTGGAAACCGCCACAACTCCTGCAGTCAAAAGTAATTGAGCCAGAAACTTCATAGGTCGAGTCTTGCTCAGGAATCACTGGGCTACGAGCGAAAACCGCCGGAAACGACAATGCGTTAAACGCACATATCAATGAATCAGGATATGATGATATTTTATTCTTGACCCTCACCCCAGCTTCCGTAAGCTATCTTCAGATTTCGGAATCATGAGTGCGTCATCTATCAAATCGGGTAACCAAATCGAATCTCAACTTCGCGACCTTCTCCACAAACGCATCGTCATCATCGATGGCGCAATGGGAACCATGATCCAGCGGTACAAGCTTGAGGAGGGCGATTATCGTGGCACTCGTTTCGCCAACTGGCATAAGGATGTCAAAGGCAACAACGACCTTCTGAACCTAACCCGCCCGGAGGTGATCGAAGAAATCCATCGTCAATATCTTGAAGCTGGCGCGGATATCATCGAAACGAACACGTTCAATTCACAAGCCATTTCTCTTGCGGATTACGGCATGGAACAGTTGGCGTACGAATTAAGTGTGGCGGGAGCAAAGGTCGCGAGGAGCGCAGCAGATAAATTCAAAGCAGCAAATCCAAACCGCTCGTGCTTCGTCGCAGGAGCCATCGGCCCGACAAACCGCACTGCATCAATCTCCACCGATGTGAACAGTTCCGCCACGCGCGCGGTCACTTACGATGAACTGGTCGATGCCTACTTCGAACACGCCCGCGGGCTTGTAGACGGAGGGGCGGACATTCTCCTGGTTGAAACTATTTTCGATACGCTCAACGCGAAAGCGGCATTCTTCGCCATCGAAAAATTATTCGATCAGCTCGGTTATCGCCTGCCCCTGATGGCCTCCGTCACCTTCATTCAAAAAGGAAGCAACCGTGGTGTCACCGGCCAGACAGTTGAGGCATTCTGGAACTCTATCTCGCACGTGCCTCTCGTTAGCGTCGGAATGAACTGCGCACTTGGGCCCAAGGAAATGCGGCCACTGATTGAGGAGTTGAGCAAGATTGCTCCGGTCCACGTGAGTTGTTATCCAAACGCCGGATTGCCTGATCCATTATTGCCCACAGGATTTCCTGAGACACCTGAGACTCTCGCTCCTCAACTGAAAGAGTGGGCAGAGAACGGCTGGCTTAATCTCGTCGGCGGTTGCTGTGGCACTACCCCTCCGCACATTGCGGCGATAGCGAAAAGTGTTCAGGGTGTGGCTCCACGTCCCCTACCCAAAATTGAACCCTATTTGAGGCTCAGCGGTCTCGATGCACTCACCGTTCGACCGGACTCCAATTTCATCAACGTTGGCGAACGGACCAACGTCACAGGTTCGCCAAAGTTCTCGAAGCTCATTCTCGCCGGGAACTTTGAAGAAGCTCTCGTGATCGCCCGGCAGCAAGTGGAGAACGGGGCGCAAATCATCGACATTAACATGGACGAAGGGATGCTCGATTCAGAGAAGGCGATGACAACTTTCCTGAATTTGATTGCTGGCGACGATTCCATTGCCAGGGTGCCGATCATGATCGACAGCTCGAAGTGGAGCGTGATCGAGGCCGGCTTGAAATGCATCCAGGGAAAAGGAGTTGTTAATTCAATCAGCCTCAAAGAAGGCGAAGAAAAGTTCCGGCAACAAGCCAAGCTGGTACGGCGCTATGGAGCTGCCGTAGTGGTGATGGCCTTTGATGAAAAAGGCCAGGCGGACAACCTTGAACGCCGCAAGGAAATCTGTGCCCGATCCTATCGCATCCTAACGGAGGAAGTCGGGTTTCCGCCTCAGGATATTATTTTCGATCCTAATATTCTCACGGTGGCCACCGGAATGGATGAGCACAACAATTATGCCGTTGATTTCATCGCCGGGACCAAATGGATCAAGGAAAATTTGTCTGGTGCGAAGGTTCGTGGTGGCGTCAGCAATATCTCATTTTCCTTCCGCGGCAATAATGTTGTTCGCGAGGCGATGCACTCCGCCTTCCTCTATCACGCGATCAAGGCGGGGCTCGACATGGGCATCGTCAATGCCGGACAACTGGAGGTCTACGAGGAAATCCCGAAGGATCTGCTCGAGTTGGTGGAAGATGTTTTGCTGAACCGCCGCCCCGATGCCACGGACCGCCTGATCAAATTTGCTGAAAATGTAAAGCAAAAGGAGAAGGGCGAAAAATTGGAAGATCCATGGCGCCAGGGCACGGTCGAGGAACGCCTCTCGCACGCGCTGGTGAAAGGCATAGTTGATTTCATCGAAGCCGATACTGAAGAAGCCCGCCAAAAATATGTAAAACCGCTTTCCGTCATTGAAGGGCCTTTAATGGCTGGAATGAACGTGGTGGGCGACCTCTTCGGAGCGGGTAAGATGTTTTTACCCCAGGTGGTGAAGAGTGCGCGCGTCATGAAAAAAGCCGTCGCATATCTACTTCCGTTCATGGAGGAGGAAAAGCGCTTGAGCGGTAATAATAAACCACAAGGCCGAATCGTCATGGCTACGGTCAAGGGTGACGTCCACGACATCGGCAAGAACATTGTGGGCGTGGTGCTTGGTTGTAATAACTACGAAGTCATCGATCTCGGGGTAATGGTTCCAGCGGATAAAATCCTGCAAACCGCCCGAGAAACGAATGCCGACATGATCGGGTTAAGCGGTTTGATTACTCCTTCGCTCGATGAAATGGCTCATGTGGCCAAGGAAATGCAGCGCAATGGATTTCACGTTCCTCTCCTGATTGGTGGGGCGACAACGAGTCGCGCCCATACCGCGGTGAAAATCGCCCCGGCCTACCCCGAGGGGGTCGTCCACGTGCTGGATGCCTCTCGCGCTGTGGGTGTCGTGAGTTCACTCGTAAATCCGGCGGTGAAACCGGAATTTCTCAAGAAAAACAGCGAGGATCAGGAACGTTTGCGCAACGCACACGCAAATACGAAACCAGCCAAGCCCCTGCTTACCATTGAAGAGGCTCGCAAGCGTCGCACTCCCATCGAGTGGAAGGAGTCCGATATTGCCATCCCTGCGTTCACAGGATTGCGTGTCCTCAAAAGCTTTTCTCTCGACTCCATTATTCCCTTCATCGATTGGTCGCCTTTTTTCCAT
>JBQCGE010000197.1:0-2703 GCA_051955955.1 Verrucomicrobiota bacterium | reverse complement strand
GAACGCCGTGGCGTTCCCTTCGAGTGGGCCAACCTCATGGACGCGCTCCAATCCGAGCGGGACCAGAATATCACCATTGATACCGCCCAAATCTGGTTCCACACCGCCAAGCGCCAATACGTCATCATCGACGCGCCCGGCCATAAAGAATTTCTCAAGAACATGGTGACCGGCGCAGCCAACGCCGAAGCCGCTCTCCTCCTGATCGATGCCAACGAAGGCGTGCAGGAACAATCGCGCCGCCATGGGTACCTCCTGAACCTCCTCGGCATTCGCCAAATCGCGGTCCTCGTGAACAAAATGGATTTGCAGGATTACTCGCAGGAGCGATTCGAAACTGTTGAACGGGATTATCGCAAATTTCTCCAGAGCATCGGTGTCGAGGCGAAGCAATTTGTGCCCATGGCTGCAAAGCATGGCGACAACATCGCCTCACTCAGCAAAAACATGCCGTGGTGGAAAGGTCCCACCGTGCTCGAAGTGCTCGATGGTTTCCAGGTGGCCGAAGCGCCCAGCACGCAACCGTTGCGCTTCCCCATCCAGGATATTTACCGCTTTGATGAACGGCGCATTTTGGCCGGTCGCGTCGAAGCAGGCACCCTCAAAGTCGGCGATCGCCTTCTCTTTTCGCCCGGTAATAAAACCAGCACGGTCAAAACCATTGAGCGCTGGAACGCGCCTTCTCGCGAAAACGCCAGTGCCGGTGAATCAATTGGCATTAACTTGACCGAACAGATTTTCGTCGAACGTGGCTCCATCGTTTCACTCGAAACAGATGCTCCCTACGAACTCCCTCGTTTCAAGGCCCGCCTCTTCTGGCTCGGACGTGAACCGTTCCGAAAAGGTAAATATTACAAACTGAAGCTCACGACGCAGGAGGTGGATTGCGAAATCGAATCGATCGAGCGCGTGATCGATTCCTCCACTCTCGAAACCGTCTCCCGCCGTGAAAAGGAGATGTTCGTAGGGCGCAACGAAGTTGCTGAGTTAACGATTCGCACTCGTCGCCCAGTGGCGTTTGATGCTCACTCGGAGATCGTTCACACCGGTCGGTTCGTGGTCGTGGATGGGTTTGAAGTCTCTGGTGGCGGAATCATCGCTGCCGATAATTATCCACGCCGCACTCCGGATTCCTTCCAAAAGAGTGACAACATTTACTGGAGCCATGGGAAAGTTACCGCCGAACAACGCTCACGACGCAATGGTCACCCCGGGTGCATCGTTTGGCTCACCGGCCTGAGTGGTTCCGGAAAATCCACCATCGCCACCGAACTGGAGCGCGAATTGTTTAACCTCGGCAAGAGCGCTTATGTGCTCGATGGAGACAATATCCGCCACGGGCTTTGCTCCGACCTGGCCTTCTCACCCCAGGATCGTCGCGAAAATATCCGGCGCGTCGGTGAAGTCGCCAAGCTCTTCGTGGATGCCGGCTTCATCTGCATCACCTCCTTTATCTCGCCCTACGTCTCGGACCGTGCCCTGGTTCGCAACATGGTGCTCGATGGCCAATTCATTGAGGTCTTTGTCAATGCGCCCCTGGAAGTCTGCGAAAAACGGGATCCTAAAGGCCTTTACGCCAAGGCCCGTGCGCAGGAGATCAAGGAATTCACCGGAATTAGTGCGCCATACGAACCTCCCACTTCACCGGAACTGGAGTTGAATACCGACCAAATCAGTTCCACGGAAGCGGTGACGCGCATCCTCGATTTTCTCCAGGTGCACGCGCAGGAAACCGAAATCACAATCTAGGTTCGCTCAAGGCAGAAAGGGCACAAACAGGCTGAATCCCGCCTGTTTTGCGCCAGTTGATTCCTGCTGGAAATGAGCGATACTGTTGTCGCTGCAAAATGGGGGCGTACTGGTTTCGACCTGGGGAATGCGCCAGAAGCGGCATGCCGAGGATGGTACGTTGGCCTCGTAAATCATCGGACCACAAAAATAAAAGCTAACGAAGAATTAGCCCTCGCGGCCTAAGTGCCCGGGCGTTCACCACTGGACACCTGCTACGGTGGATGAACGATGCAGCAGGTTGGGTTTGAAACGGAGACTGCGCGTTTCAGACCGACAAATTTCATGCAGACTATGCAGTGCGAATCGTGTTGGGTCGTTATCGCACGGCAGACAACTCTCTCCCAACTAAGCATGTAGTCGAGTCTGGTTTATTTGCCAGGGACGCGGGTTCAACTCCCGCCGCCTCCACCATTTTCCTCCCTCAATCGATTTCCTTCCGTGACGCTCGGCCTCCTTTTTGGTCAAATCTTCGTTATTAGTTCGCGAAATGGGTAGGAAAAAGAAATGGATTTTAGGAGCACTGCTGTTGCTCGGCATTGCCATCGTGATCATGGCCATAATTGGCGCGAGGGGCAAATCGTGGAACGAAAAACGAGTCCTGGCGCTGCGACAGGCTGGCTTGCCCACCTCCCCGGCGGAATTGGATGAATATTACTCGCATCCGCCCGACTCAGAAAATGCCGCTTTGCTCGTTGACCAGGCGATAGAGGAATATCATCGCGGGTCGGTGGACTTGCCTTCAACACCGCCGCCGGGTGACGCTCTTTCAGCGGCGGCGCTTGAGGAAGTCGCGAACGTTCTCGATAACAACCAGCCTGTATTGGAAAAGCTCGTCGCAGCTTCAAAATTAAAGGAAAGCCGTTATCCCATTGATCTTACTCCCGGCTTCAACGCGCTGCTCCCACACCTGGC
>JBQCGE010000196.1:0-2722 GCA_051955955.1 Verrucomicrobiota bacterium | reverse complement strand
TATCGGCAGTTACCCATTTCCGGGGTGGCTGGAGTTTGCGGCACAACATCTCGATCAATTTGGCTCGGCCGATCGCGATGAGCTGATTGAGGATGCTGTGACCGTGGCCGTTGAAGACCAGGTCAAGGCTGGTCTCGACGTGATTACCGATGGCGAACAAACCCGGCTTGATTTTAACCTTTCCTTTTATGGATTCATCGAAGGAATCAGCCTGGAGAGCGCTCCTCCCCGGCGCTTTGGTCCACCCGCCCAAGACCAGCGCGGGAAGCATCAGGTCACTGGGACGCTCAAATCCCCGCGCGGACTCGGCACGGTGGAAGATTTCAAGCGCCTGCAACGGATCGCGCCACAAGGCCCTGTTTTGAAAGCCAGTGTGCCAGGCCCATACACCTTGAGCGGACGCCTGATTCCAAATGAACAGTACCGGGATCGTTATGCCTTAACCGAGGCCCTGTTGCCGTTGGTCCGCTCGGAACTGGAAGCACTCGTTGAGGCCGGTTGTCGCGAAATCACCGTTGATGAACCGTCGATGAGCTGTTACGCGCACAAGGAAGACCCAAAACGGTTCGTCGATATTTTCAATCGCACGGTTGAATCCGTCGTCGGGAAGTGCCATCTCTCCACCCATCTCTGCTTTGGAAACTACAAAGCGCGCGCGGTTGGTCTGCGTCATTACGCTCCTATGTTTCCTGCCTTCCTTGATATGTCTGTGGATGAAGTTCATCTGGAGATGGCCAGTCGCGAATTCGCCGAACTCGAATTGATCGCCCAGGTCGCCGCGAAAAAGGAAGTCGCCGTCGGCATCATCGATGTGAAAAGTTACTACATCGAAACCCCTGCTGATATCGCAGCCAGGGTAAAGGCCTGCCTCAAGTTTGCTCGGCCTGAGAAACTCTCCTTCGCGCCCGATTGCGGCCTGAGCCAGACCGCGCGTTGGGCTGCAAAACAAAAATTGCGCAACATGGTTCTCGGCGTTGGGCAGGTCCGGAAGGAACTCGGCATTTCATGAAGGTCCCGCTCCTGAAAGATAGCGCCTTCCTGATGGATGTGCGCCGCGCGGGAGAGGAGACGCCCGCCTCGGAATTCAATCTTTGGTGGCTGGGCCAAAGCGGTTTTTTAATCCAATGGCAGCACCGCCATCTGCTCCTTGACCCCTACCTCTCCGATTCGCTTACAAAGAAATATGCGCTCACGGACAAACCGCATGTTCGGATGAGCGAAAGGGTCGTGGCGCCGGAGGAACTTGGATTTGTCGATATCATTACCTCTTCCCACAACCACACGGATCATCTGGATGCGGAGACAATCGTCCCCATTCTAAAGTTGAATCCGAAACTTTCGATTGTGATTCCCGAGGCGAATCGCGAGTTTGTTTCAAACCGGCTGAAGATTATTGCGGACCTCCCCATTGGCCTTGATGAAGGCAAGCATTGCCACATCCACGGTTTTGATATTCACGCCATTGCTTCCGCTCACGAATGTATTGATCGCGATGATGCGGGGCGTTGCGTTTACCTCGGCTAGGTCATCGAATTCGGCGGTTGGACTATTTACCACTCTGGCGACACCATTCTGTATCCCGAACTGCCCAAAACTTTAAAGCAATGGAGCGTTGACCTCGCTCTCCTGCCGATCAACGGAGCTAAACCGGAGCGGCGCGTTGCTGGGAATTTAAACGCGCGCGAAGCGGCGGAACTCGGTCGCGAAATTGGCGCGCGCTGCGTCATCCCGTGCCATTACGATTTGTTTGAATTCAATACGGCTGATCCAGCCGATTTTACCGCCGCCTGCGCGCAATATCATGTCAATGGCCGGGTGCTTGAATTGGGAGAACGCTGGAGCAGTTCGGAATTGCCGCGATCAGATCGCTGAACTGATGGCGAGGCTCACGATTGCTTCATTGCAGAATAGTCCTGTACATCCGTCTAATTTTTTGTTTGTCCCCTGATTGGTTTTATTTAATATCCCATGGATGAAGGCAACATGGCTCCTGGCTATAAGTTTATTTAGCGCGATAGCTATTCACGCGCAGACAAATTTCTTAGGCCTAAGTTTCACTGAACTCTGGGTCAACGAAGCAGCCGGACAATTCACCTTTAGCGCCGTTCGCGAGGGCGATGTTTCCACCAATGCGACCGTCGATTTTGTGATCACCTCCGCCGAGCCCGAAATTGATCCCAACGCGGAGTTCACGACCACTCAAGGCACGATTACTTTTGCTCCCGGCGAGACGAACCAGGCCATCACAATCACAGTGGTCGATGATCAACTCATCGAAACAAATAAGTCCTACATTCTCTATCTGACTAACCTCGTCAACGACGCGATTCTCACCAATCAAATCGGTAATATCCACTTCATCGATAATGACGGGCAGCCGAGTGGCATTGTAGAGGATTTTTCGTTCATCAGGACTAATTTTAATTCGGTTAATGCGCTTCTTGCTTTGCCGGATGGCACAGTTGCAGTCGCGGCAACAGGTAAATCACCCTATAGCGTGATAAATGTGAAGGGTAAAGACGAGACCGCTTATGTTGCCGAAGGATTTTTTGTTAGAACAAACCTGACCCTCGCCTTGACCCCAGAGGAAAAAGTAATAGCCGATTCGGATCAATTGTTTTGGCCTGTAACGAAAATGGAATTTCGTTACGACAATCTTGAGTTCTGGTACAAGCACCGTGAATTAAATGGTTCAGCCAGCAGAATTCTCGTCGAGCAATCC
>JBQCGE010000195.1:0-6314 GCA_051955955.1 Verrucomicrobiota bacterium | reverse complement strand
CCGGAAAAGGAGGTCGCCCGTGGCTGACGCGCGTATCGACTTGGCGCCACAGTTCGATGACCTCGAACAGCAGGAGCAAACCGCCACTCTCGGAATGTGGACCTTTCTCTCCACGGAGGTTCTCTTTTTCGGCGGGTTGATTCTCAGTTATACGGTTTATCGAATCACCTATCCCGGTGCCTGGGCCGCAGGCAGCCTCCACACAAACCTGCTGCTCGGAACGCTCAACACCGCCGTCCTGCTCACCAGCAGCCTGACAGTCGCCCTCGCCCTCGGTGCCGCAAAGCTGGGCAATAACAAAATCGCTTTCCGTTACCTGACGGCCACTCTTTTCCTCGGGCTCGCCTTTCTCGCGCTGAAAGGCCTCGAATATTCCCAGCATATCCATGAAGGACTCTGGCCAGGTCCGAATTACAACCCGGAGTTGCCGGCCAAAACCCAATTGTTCTTCTATCATTATTGGGTCATGACCGGTCTCCACGCCATTCACGTGATCATTGGCCTCGGCGTTGTTTCCGTCATGATGCTCCTTTGCGCCCGGGACCGATTCACCCCTGCCAACCATAATGCCCTCGAAGTGACCGGCCTGTATTGGCATTTCGTCGATATCGTTTGGGTCTTTTTATATCCTCTGTTTTATCTCATCCGCTAAAGCTTATGACCGCGCAAATGACCACTCGCAAATGTCTCTGGGTCTGGCTTGCCCTGATGCTCCTCCTGCTCGCCACATGGGTTACTTCCAATTTTAACCTGCACGCCTACAACTTCGTCATCTCCATGACCATCTCCGTGGCGAAAACAATTCTCATCGTGCTCTTTTTCATGCACCTCAAGTACAGTCCCAGGCTCCTCTGGCTCTTTGCGGGCGCTGGCCTCGTTTGGCTCATCATCCTCATCGAACTTTCTCTCAGCGATTATCTCACTCGCGGATATACCTGGTCCCAATAACCAGTTCATCCCCCGCAGGCTCGTTTGCCTGTTTCTATTCCATCATTTTTGGCGTGTCGCTTTTTTCATGGGCTGTTATTCTCCTCGCAATGTTTTCCATCGAACAACTGGCCGACCTTGCCCAAAAGCATCGCGATGCACTCAACTCGCGAGTGCATGAGTTTGCGGTCAAAGGCCGTTTGATCTCATCCAACTCCCATAAATCGATCATGGGAGTGATCAATCTCTCCCCCGATTCCTGGTACCGGGAAAGTGTTTGCCTCACCACCGATGCTGCCATCCGCCGTGCCCATGTCCTGCAGGAGCAGGGGGCCGATCTGATCGATTTGGGAGCCGAATCCACTCTCTCTGAGGCCGCTCTCGTTGACGGCCAGCTTCAAAATTCCAAGCTCCTCCCGGTTCTCCGTGGACTCAAAGATCTCCGCATCCCCATCTCGGTTGAAACCTACAACCTCGAAGTTGCAGGCAAGTGTCTCGAAACGGGCGCTTCCGTCATTAATCTGACCGGCAATCAAAACAGCGAAGAGTTTTACCGTCTCGCCAAGGATTTCGATGCGGCAGTCATCATCTGCTTCGTCCAGGGCTCCAATGTCCGTGAGGTAGGAGACTTTGACCTGGGTCGCGACCCAATCCGCGCCATGTATGAATATTTCTGTCGCGAAATCGAGAAGGCTCAAAAGTTCTCGCTGCAAAAGCTGTTTATAGACCCAGGGCTCGGTTTCTATTACAAGAACCTGCAGGACAGCGAGTTCCGCGTTCGCCATCAACTAAATGTCTTTTTGAACACCTTCCGCCTGCGTGCTCTCGGGTTCCCCATCTGCCACGCGCTCCCGCATGCTTTCGAGTATTTCGGCGACGAAGTCCGCTGCGCCGAGCCGTTTTTTGCCGTCATGGCCACCCTGGGCAAAACCGACCTGTTTCGAACCCATGAGGTTACAAAAACCAAGGCCGTATTGGACGCACTCTCCCTGCTCTGACTCCCGTCCAGCCGCCGCTTTCAGAATGTCTCGTTTCGAGTCTGGAAATTAGACGGTCGAACTCTTTCCAATAAAACAGGTTGCCACTTGAGCTACTGTCCCGGATTAGCCGAAAGAAAAATATTCCGCTTCTTGGGCCAGCGTTTCACCAAAATCCCCCGTAATTCCACACTTTTCGCTAAAAATTTTCCTCCCCTGAGCTTCTCTTAAGGGAATTGCTCAATTTCTTTTTGCTTTTTCCCTTACTCGGCATATTTTCTGCATGTCCCAATCCCGATGATAACAGTGCGGATTAAAAGCATAGGCAAGTTCTTATCAACCAACCAGCGGCACAACAGTTCCGTCGGTCAGAACATCAAGCTTTAACCCGCCCATCTTGGATTTGACCGTGTTGCAGAAACCCAATCAAACACTCTCTCGTACCAACAGGTTGCTCAAGCCTCGCGACTGGCCCGCTAACTGGGTCGCACTTTTCCTTTTCGCCTTCACGTGCTTCCAGCCTTCCGCCCGCGCGACGGAACAGAAGCTGATTCATATCTCCACCGAGAAGAAGGATGATAAAACCGAATTCTTCGTCGAAAACCTCCAGCATGCTGATGTAACCGTGACCCTTGAGTTCGAGCTAAACAACCTGAGCTCGAACAAGCCCCTCCCCTTTACCGCGACCATTCCGCCTCAAACAAAGGTGAACGTCTTTGAACTGGTTCCGGTCGATTCCAAAAAGGATTCCACCTGGTCCTATACCTATTACGCCACCTGGGGCAGCTTGAGCGCGAATCATGACGATTCTTACGTCTATGCTCTTCCCTTTGCTTCCGGACAGAGCTTTCCGGTCAGCCAGGGATTTCATGGCCGATACAGCCACACCGGCGGTGATTGCTACTCCATCGATTTCAAAATGCCCGAAGGGACCCCCGTTTGCGCCGCGCGCGACGGTGTTGTGGTTGGTATTAAGGACGATTCAAACGTCGGTGGCGGTGACAAAAAATACGAATGGGACGCCAACTATATCCTCATCCGCCATTCTGACGGAACGCTCGGACATTACGTCCACCTCAAAAAAGGTGGTGTGCTGGTGAAACTCGGCCAGAACGTTTCCGTCGGCGACGTTATCGGCCTTTCCGGGAGCACCGGTTTCTCCACCGGACCGCATCTCCATTTCGCCGTCTTCAAAGCCGAAAGCGGCAAACAACGGGAAACAGTGCCGATCAAGTATCACACTACCCCGCTCCTGGCTGAAGTCCTCGCAGAGGGGCACAGCTACAAAGCATTTTAATCCGGTCCCATAACGTTCGGCAGCTTTACCACCGAAGGCCATCACTCAAGTGCTGGCCTTTCGAGTTTGTTCCCCCTTTATTCCTTCCTCTTGCCACCGACCCAGACAACTAAAAGTTATTCTTCTCTTTTCCTATCACTCTAGGTACCGTCACCGCGATTGGCTCGTGAGAATCCTGGTAATAACTAATTTATTCCCTCCCTTGCATGCGGGAACATTCGAGTTCCGCTGCCAGGCAGTGGTGGAATCCCTCCAAAAACGGGGACATGAGCTTTATGTACTCACCTCCCGCTATGGATTAGGCACAGAACAGAAGGACCACGAAATTGCCCGGCGCCTGATTCTCAACGGCCGGTTTGAACAGCCGCTTGTCACCAGCTACGGAGACCTTAAAGAGATCGAGGAGTATAACACCGCTGCCTTGATGGAAACCGTGGCGCAGTTCCAGCCGGAACTAATCCATGTCTGGAGTCTGCAGGGACTTTCCAAATCGTTAATCTTTTCACTTCGTAACACTAAAATTCCCACGGTCTACGACGTCGCTGATGACTGGCTCTCGTCTGGCTTGCGTGAAGATCCATGGCTCAATTGGTGGAACCGTGATTCTGCTCCCATCGGAAGCGCCATCCACCGAAAACTGCTCGAATTAACCGGCCAGCGCGACAAGGTGAATTCCATCGCCCCCACGCGCATGATGAAAGGTTACGAGCGGGTCCCCCAGCTGTATGGCAAAAAGCTAAGCACCGAGTCGGAGCCAAATTCCATCGGCGCGTTTCATTTCGAACGAATTTATTTTTGCAGCCAGGCACTGAAAACTGAGGCGGAAAAAGCGGGTTTCCGGGTCGCCCATGCCGAGGTTATTTATCCCGGAATTCCAACCGATCGCTTTTATAATGACATCAAGCCTGGGTCATCTGTTCCGCGGAGATTTTTGATTGTGTCCCGGCTCTCTGCCCAAAGCGGCGTGATGACTGCGCTCGAGGCATTGAAGCTTGCCCTGAAAAACAATGCACAAGCCTCCCTCACGATTTGCGGGAAAGGCGAAAGCGAGCAAATGGCGCAACTTCGTTCCTTCGTCATTCAGCACAGTCTGCCGGTGGAATTTATTTCCATGTCCAACCAGCAAAAAGAAGTCGCGCAGGTCTACCGTCGGCACGATGCTTATATTTATTGTACCGAGTGGGACGAGCCTTTCGCCGTTGCACCACTCGAAGCGATGGCGAGCGGCCTTCCCATTATCGCCGCCCGCTCCGGCGGCGTGAGTGAATTGTTACGTGCGGGCCAGAATGGCTGGGCTTATACTCCAGGAGACCCCGTCGAGCTTGCTTCGCGCATCATGGAATTGCAGATGCAACCTGCCCTGCGCCTCCAAATGGCGGAGGCTGCCCAGGCTGATGTCATGAACCAATTCAGCGAAAGTTTTATGCTGGACCAGATCGAATCCTATCTAAACACCACGCTCGAAGTCTGGCGGAACGACTAATTTTAAAGGCATACCTTGAACCAAACCACACGCTACCTCGAATCCGTTGCCAACTATCAGAACATCGAAATTGGCGCACTGGTCAATTACATCGTCATGGACTCCGTCAAAGCGGGAGCCAGCGACATCCACATCGAACCATGGGAAAGCACGCTCGTGGTCCGGATTCGTTTGATTGGTGTTTTGACCGAGTTAGTCCACCTCCCCCTGGAATTGATGGAAAAGGTCAGTGGCCGCCTCAAGGTGATGGCCAATCTTATTAGTTATCAAACTGATCTGCCCCAGGAAGGACATGCCCCAGCGTCAGCGGATATCGGCGGCGTTGAACTCCGCATCTCCGTCTTCCCGACGGTTCGCGGCGAAAAAATCGTCATTCGTATTTTCGATCCGAGCAATCGCACCTTCGATCTTGCCGCTCTCGGATTCGACCCGGAGCCGCTCAAAACGTTCATGAACCTGATCAGCCGTCCCAACGGCTTGATCCTGCTCACCGGCCCAACTGGTTCCGGCAAAACCACGGCGATTTATTCGGCTCTTTATCAACTCGTTCAGCGACACGGGCCCACCATCAGCATCAGCACCGTGGAGGATCCGGTGGAATTTCACCTTCCCATGATTAGCCAGGCGCAAGTCAATCGCGCCAAGGAGTTCACCTATCCCGTCGCGCTCCGTTCATTAATGCGACAGGATCCGCAGGTCATTATGGTCGGCGAAATTCGCGATTCAGAAACAGCCGCCATCGCGGTCCAGGCAGGCTTAACGGGCCACCTTGTGATCAGCACGATTCACAGCGGAAGCACCGCCGGTGTGTTCGCTCGCTTAATCAACATGGAAATCGAACCGTTCCTCCTCGCCTCCAGCATTACTGGGGTCCTGGGACTACGTTTGATCCGGAGAAATTGTGTTTATTGCTCCGTCCCTTATGAACCTGAACACTCAATGCTTCGGATGCTCAGTCCGGAGCAACTCGAAGTGGCCCAGTTCCGCCGCGGAACAGGTTGTGATCACTGCATGAATACAGGTTTCGCGGGGAGAACTGCTCTCACGGAAATGCTCGTTGTAGATGAAGTCATTCGCGACTCGGTGTTGCAGAAGCTGCCAACCCGCAGCCTGCAGCAAATCGCCGTGCAACAAGGGATGGTGAACCTCTGGCAAATGGGAGTGCAGCGGGTGCTTCGCGGTGAAACTACGCTCGAGGAGATCCTCCGCGTTGTCGCAGCCGACCAGATGTAGAACCTTGCCCTGAATTCGTTTTAGGCCGCAGCTCGTTCCTGGGCCAGCCGTTCAACCGTGTTTTGAATGTCACGGATGGTAAATGGCTTCTGGAGAAAATTCTCGCCGGAGATCAGAGGAACGGCGGAATTCAGCAAATCAGGATTGTTCCCACTGATGAACAGAAACTTGATTCCTGGTTTTTCCCCTTTCAGCTTGAGCGCAAGGTGATCCCCCGTCGTCTCGGGCATTACAAAATCGGAAACCACAAGGTTGATGAAATTTCTCTGCTCCTGAAAAACTCGAAGCGCTTCTTCAGGTGAAGATGCCTGGTACACAGGATCATACCCCATCGAACCGAGCATGCGCGTGAGGAACCGCAGCACGTGGCTATCATCATCCACCACCAGGATGGCCT
>JBQCGE010000194.1:0-3893 GCA_051955955.1 Verrucomicrobiota bacterium | reverse complement strand
GCATAACCGGAAGTAAAATCACCGCTGAGCCGCGCGCTATCGATGTACGCGGCGATGGCGAGTTGAAGATCGCCATGCACTTCGGCGGAAAGTCCTTTCAGATAAATATTCCGCGCCTGAATGTATTCAGTGATTCGGGAGCGGATTGCGGGATCGGTGGGAAATTCAAGTTGAACGGGCGTGAATTGTCGAAGTAAATCCAGGAGGCGGGTGGATGGATCGTCCTGCTTGCGGAAAGTGAGCAGTGGAGCGCGAAAGAGGACGATTGGGTTCTGGTCGGTATTAATCTGCGCACCTGAGGCAAAGGCGCGGAGCCTTTCAGGCCCGACAAGATATTGGCCAAAGAGACGGATGGTATCGGCCAGGGCAGTTCGCTTCAGATGTTCGGCAAGGATTGGCTCTGTAAGAGGGGTTTTGAGAAAACTGTCGTCGACGTTTTTGGATGTGGAGCGGGCGATGAGTCCAATGACCGGTGTATCCACATTGTTGCGGAGCAGCCATGCTTCGGCATTTGGGAACACGTCGAGAAACGTGCGGGTGATGATGCGCAACGTTCCCAGGTCCATTTGATAAAGCGGCAGCCATTGACAGAAGAGCCCGTTCGGGGCGAGCCGTGAGCGAATCGCGCTGAAATGTTCTTTCGCGTAAAGAAATCCGGCACCGTCCTGCGCAGGATGAAATAAATCCGCGACAATGAGATCGTAACGGTTGGTTGTGGTGAGGACGAATCGACGCCCATCCGCGACATGCGTTTCCAGCCTCGGATCCTGGAGAACGGCGCTGTTCGTTTCAAAAAGGGGCAATGCTTCCACAACCGCCGGGAGCAATTCAACCCCTTCCGCTTGGAGTTCGGGATAATATCGCGCGGTTGCAAAAGTGATGCCCGTGCCGAGCCCGATAAAAAGCGCGTGCCGTGGATTTGAATGAAGCAGCAGAGGAATATCGGCGTGCCGTTCCTCTGCGGCCCGTGCGGCCGTTCCACCCATCTGAAAACGGTTGTTCACCTTAAGAACCCGGTCGCCTTTTGGATCTTCCAGCACGGAAACGGTCGCCATGACCCCTTCTCGAAAGAAAGCGAAGGTCGAATGGTTTTCTTTTTCGATGAGAGCTTTGGGATTCGGAATCAGAAATCCACCCAGAATGACGGCGGTTGCAAAACCAATGCGTAATTTAGTGCCTGGAATTAAAGTCGCGTAAAGAAGTGGGATGATCAAAAAGACGTAATTCAGGCCGAGGCTTGGAATCAGGAGCAGTCCGATAACTGCGGGCGCGAGTGCTGCGCCGAGAGTATTCACCATCAAACCGATGCCGAGATTCTTTGAAAAGCGAAGGGATTGTTCGGCAAGGAATGCAAACGTTGCCCCCATCACAATTGTCGGCAGCAGAAGAAGCATCGCTGCGATTGAAGTTTCGGCGAAGGCGACAGAAAAAAGAGAATCGGGAAGTTGTAGGCGCAATGAAGAATAAAGGGGTTGGGCAAACCAAAGACACAACGCACTCCCAAGGGTGGCCATCGCGAGCAGCGGAAATAGAATAGAGGCCTTCTTAAATTTGGGTGGGGAGTTGTGGAACAACGCTGCGCCAATAGATGTGCCGAGCAAGTAGATTGCGAGCACGACCGCGAAGGTGTAAACGGTATTTTCCAGAATGTGGCTGAGGGCGCGGATTGCTACAGTTTCATACGCGATTCCCAGGAAGCCGGTCATTAAAAAACCGGAGAAGACATGGCCGGCGGACTTGTATTGCGATTCGACTAAATTTCCTGCCGGACGGGAGATTTCCTCAATGATGGGCCCTGTTTTCAACAGGAGTGCGGCGATGCCAGAGAAAAAGTTGAAACCGGCCAGGAGCAACAAGCATGCAACAATGCCAAACTGTGGCATCCACCAAAAAACCGTGAGCAATCCGCCGATGAGCGCCCCCGCTGTGTTGGCCGCGTATAGAAGACCTACGGAGCTTTTGTGGGTGGAGGCGCTGACAACTTTTTACAACGCAGGAAACGTTGCGCCCATCGCTGCTGTTGCAGGAAGCAGAGTCAGGAGCACAGCTATGAATACGATAGACCAATGGCGGACATGGGAGGGTTCGGGCCCGACCAAGTGAATCACCAGGATATTGATTCTCGGGATCAGGAGTGCCGTCAGGGCTCCCCAGCAGCCGATCACTAACTCCAGAATGGCGTAAACTTTTGCGGAGCGAATTTCCTTCAGGAAATGCAGGGCTCCGGAACCGAGCGCCATTCCAGCCATAAACGCGGTTATAACCGCGAGCACTGCCGGAAATTCATGGCCGATCCCAGCCGAGAAAAATTTAGCCCAGACTACCTGATATCCGAGCGCAGCAACACCGGAGCAAAAGAATAGCAGAACGAGCCAGGTTGTCGGTTCGTTCCGTTTTGCGGTCATGGTTCGGCGCGGCTTCACGGATGAAGGAAATAGTGAAGCACGGGAAAAGATTTGAACAGGAGAGAACCTGCCTGCGTGAGGGAAGGGGACTCTTACTCCGGCTTAAAGTCTGCTCGGTGCATTACTTTGCGTATTCCACGCAACGGGTTTCACGCAACACCGTCACGCGAATTTGCCCAGGATATTGAAGTTCATCCTCGATTTTTCGCACGATGTTCCGAGCGAGGGCGAATGCCTGTTCATCACTCACCAGGTTTGGAGTAACAAATACGCGAAGTTCGCGCCCGGCCTGGACAGCAAAGCTTTTCTCCACGCCTGGGAATGAACTCCCGATCCGCTCCAGTGATTCGAGGCGTTTCATGTAAGTGGTCATCGTCTCAGAACGCGCTCCAGGCCGTGACGCGCTGATTGCATCCGCGGCACTGACGAGAATCCCCAGGGGATTCGTATGCGGCACTTCGTCATGGTGTGATGCAACCGCATTGACGATATCTTCAGTCTCGCCGAATCGCTTGATGAACTCCGCGCCGATGATGGCGTGAGATCCTTCAATCTCGTGATCGAGCGCTTTGCCAATATCATGGAGGAGGCCGGATTTTTTTGCGGCAACGACATCAAGCCCCATTTCTGCCGCCATCAAAGCCATCAACTGCGCCACTTCCACCGAGTGGTTCAGAATATTTTGGGAGAAGCTGTAGCGGAACTTGAGCGCGCCGAGTTTTTTAACAATTTCAGGATTGAGCGGCGGCAGGCCCAGCTTGAAAACGGCATCTTCGCCTGACTGGACGATGTTTTCATCCATTTCGCGAGTAACTTCCGCGACCACTTCCTCAATGCGGGTCGGATGAATGCGGCCATCGGCCATCAGGCGTTGCATCGATTCGCGCGCAATTTCCCGACGAACTGGATCAAAGCCGGAAAGAACCACAGCATTAGGCGTATCATCAATAAGAACGGTAATCCCCGTGGCCGCTTCGAATGCCCGAATGTTTCGGCCTTCCCGTCCGATAATGCGACCCTTTATATCATCTCCGGTCAGCGCAAGGGTAGCTGTGGTTGTTTCAAAAGTGTGCGGTCCCGCATAACGTTGAATGGCAAGGCTGATGATTCTCCGGGCCTGTTCCTCAGCGCGATTCTTCGCGTCATCGAGGATGTGCCGGGTCAGGTCACTGGCATCTTTTTGGCTTGATTGCTCAACCTGCTTGATGAGTTGCGCACGCGCCTCGGATTCGGTGAGGCGGCCAATGCGCTGGAGAACGGATTGGGTCTCCTGCTTCGTCTGGTTGAGGTCCTCCTTGTCGCGCTCAAGTTTCCGGCGGGATTCATCCAGCGCGGACTGCTGCTGGCGAATCAATTTTTCCTGCTCGGAAAGGTTCCCAAGTTGGGCATTGATCAGGGCCTCCCGTTGCGAAAGGCGGCTTTCTGTTTCCGTGAGGGCCTGGCGGCGTTCGGCAAATTTGCGTTCGTTCTCCTCCCGGATTTTGAGCG
>JBQCGE010000193.1:0-5954 GCA_051955955.1 Verrucomicrobiota bacterium | reverse complement strand
CGCGGCGGATGTGGAAAAGTTTGTCCACCACATGCACCGGTAAACGAATCGTTTTACCCTGGTTGGCCAGGGCACGTTTGATCGCCTGCTTGATCCACCATGCGCTGTAGGTCGAAAGCTTGGCGCCTTTGGTCGGATCGAAACGTTCGACTCCTTTCATCAGGCCGATGTTACCTTCGCTGATCAAGTCGAGCAGGGGCACGCCGTAACCTTCATAATCGCGGGCAATCTTCACCACGAGGCGGAGGTTTGCCTTGATCATGCGTTCACGAGCGGCCTTGTCACCTTTCTTGATTTTAGCGGCAAGCGCATTTTCCTCCTCGATTGTTAAAAGAGGAGTCTGGCCGATTTCCTTCAAGTAAAGTTGATAGGCAGTATCGCCGTCGTAAGCCTGGCGGATTTCCTCAATCGTGACAGGCTTGACGTCCTCCTGCTCCACCTTGGCCAGAGCTTCCTGCGTCGGCTCCTCGTTTTCAGGATCGAAATTCGGGTCCGGCAGGGAAACGATGTTTGAACCCTCTGCGGCGTTTTGGACCACAGGGGTTTCGGCTGGTTCAACGGCTTTTTCAGGTGCCTTTTGAATCAGGGCGAGCTTGGCTTCCTTCTTTTTCAAAGCGAGCAGGACAGCGCTTTTCTTCGGCAGAACTGGTTTGCCTGCCGGGCGCACCGCCACAACTTTGGCTTTGATCAACTCCATTTTTACAGGGCTCGCTGGACGCCGAGCGGGCTTCGCCGGGGTTGTCCCGCGAGATTTCACCGCTTTCTTCAATTTCACTTTCATAGTTTCGGACCTAACGAGAGTTTTAATCCACTACCAGCACAGACAGGCATTAGACCGTAAACTCTCAAAAAAATTCGTTTATCGAACCAATTCAACCGGTTTTACAACCAATTGAACCAACTCAGTTTGGCGGATCAACTGGACCGGCACCGGGCTGCCGATCTTATCCCCCATTAATACCCGGTGCAGTTCATCCACGTTACCGACGGGCTCGCTTCCAAACTGGTAAATCAAGTCTCCTTCCATAACACCGGCCCGTTCAGCCGGGCTGTTTTTTTCCACCTCAAGCACCAGCACTCCTGATTCTATCGGCAGTTTATAAAACCGAATAATCCGGCGATGGATCGGGACAGTTTGACCCGCAATGCCCACATAACTGCGCCGTATCTTGCCATCGCGAACCAATAATCCGGCAATATAACTGACCGTATCTATCCCTATAGCAAAACTGATGCCTTGTGCAGGAAGGATCACTGCCGTGTTAACACCTATCACCTCTCCTCGCGAATTTACAAGGGGGCCTCCTGAATTTCCCGGATTCAGCGCGGCATCGGTCTGAATGATATTATCAATCAATCTGCCTGCGGTAGAACGGATCGAACGACCCATTGCGCGCACCACACACGCAGTAACGGAATATTGAAAACCATAAGGATTCCCAATCGCGATCGCTAGTTGCCCCACGCGGATATCAGCACTGCGCCCCAGGTTCGCCGCTTTCAAATTTGGCGCGTACACTCTCAGGACAGCGATGTCCGTTTCCGGATCCTCCCCGATCAGGACCGCGTCCGGTCGGCGATTATCCGGCAGCACCACTTCAATCTTGCTCGCCCCATGAATGACGTGGCTGTTGGTTAAGAGCAATCCATCCGGGCTGATTAAAAATCCCGAGCCACTCCCTGTTCGCCGTGATTGGCCCTGAACCATCTTCCATGTAACAATTTGGACCACTGATGGACTGACTCGTTCCGCGGCGGAGACCACTGCGTTGGAGTAACTGTCCAGAAGCGCCGAATCATCGGGCTGATTCTGTACATGTGGAGACGACTCCGCCTCGTTGGATGAAACGAAGAGCGGGTCAACGGCGGCGAGTTCGCCGAAGTTCGAAAGGGATGTCATGACTGGCCTTTCAGAGGCTCCCGGGTTGGTTGGAGTTGCGGTCCACCTTTCCCGCGTTGCTGATTAAGATGTACCTTGACAAAGTGAAAGTCAACAGAAATGCGACCTCAATAAAGCCCTGATAACGCAGTCAGGTGCGGCTGAATGGGTTGCGTTAAGCTTTAACCTTCTCCGACTTCGATTTTTTCGCTTTAGTTCCCGCAAGAGCTGCATCGAGCGATGCTCTGCCGGCACCGAGAACCACCAGTGTTAGAGCCATGGCCACCATCAGGATATGATATTCGAATCCTTCTCCCTTTTGCTTGCCGCTCCAATTCATAAAAAATCCATTGGGAAGGTGCACCTTATAAGCAGCTACCGAGATCATGATGGCAACGCCCAGAGACCAAAAGCGCGTCAGCCGGCCCAGGATAATGCACGCGGAACCTAATGATTCCGTTATAATTGCGGCAAGCGCGAAGACATAGGGAATATGGAGGGAACCGGTAAAAAATTTCATCGTTCCCGCAAACCCGTTCCCGCCGAAAAGGCCGACCGTTTTTTGTAATCCATGCACGATTAAAACCCCACCCAATGCAATCCGCAGAATCGTCGGGCCGTAAGAATCAATCGTCGCGAGCAGCTTCTTCATGAGATATTCCTCCCTTAGCTGGTTATAAATCCCGGGTGGTTACAGGTCGAGCGATTTTTGAAAGTCGCCTTTTGCCCATGCAACGTATTCGGGAATGCCCTGTTCCAAAGTGACGGATGGTGTAAACCCGAGTTTGGCCGAGATATTGGAGAGATCAGCCTTGCTATCGCGCACATCCCCGGCGCGGGGTGGAGCATACTCGACCGCGTCACGAGTTTTCCCCAAAGCCGCAAGAATCATATCGGCAAGTTTGTTGATCGTGATCGATGTGCCACTGCCGACATTGAACGCGCCGGATACGCCAGAGGTGGCTGCAAGGTAGTTGGCAAGCGCCACATCCCGAGAATTGATGAAATCACGGGTTTGTTCCCCATCCCCATAGATAAAGATTTTTTCGCCCTTCAGGAGACGGAAGACAAACTTGGGAATCACATTACCGTATTCGTCATAGCGTTGGTTCGGGCCATAAACGTTGAAATACCGAAGCGCCACCACCTGCATTTTGTACAGTTTGCCGTAGGAGAGAGCGAGTTTCTCGGCTCCCAGTTTTGCCGCGCCGTAAGGGGTGTCTGGCTCAACTGGATGATCTTCGCTGATCGGGAAGGTCTTCAACTCGCCGAAAATTCCGGCTGAAGAGGAGAAGACGAATCGCTTGACCCCGGCATGGCGTGAAGCTTCGAGGAGATTCAGCGTGCCGATATAGTTGGTCGTAGCATCGATAAAGGGGTGTTCAATGGACTTGGTATTCCCAACTGAAGCAGCCAGGTGAAAGACGGCCTCGGCATTTCCCACCGCCTTTTGAACCATTGAATAATCCCGAATATCCCCATTTATAAAATTGATTTGGTCCAAAGGAAGATTCGAGCGGAAACCGGTATTCAACGTATCGAGCACAGTCACCCGATGCCCCTTGGAGAGCAGAAGATTAACACGGTTCGAGCCGATAAAACCAGCTCCGCCTGTAACGAGACAATTCATGGGGTTTAGAGTTTAAAGCTGAGCACAATTTTCGCTACCGTCGCCGCGACATTTTTCTTCACGTATTCCACTGGCGGATTCCACTTTCCTGCTGCAATGGCGAGCTTCATCCCCTTGACCAACAACTCAGGATTCGCACCCGCGAGTATGTTGCTGCCGCACTCGGTAGTTTCAGGGCGTTCCGTGACGTCCCGAATCGTGACGTTGGGAATGCCAAAAATACACGCTTCCTCTTGAACCGTGCCGCTATCGGTGACCACACCAAAAGAGTTTTTCTCCAGGTGAACAAAATCAAAAAGTCCAAATGGTTTGCGCAGGATGATTTTGGCGGAATCGACCTTGATGTTTGCTTTGGCAATGCGATCCGCGGTTCGAGGATGAACGCTCAAAACAACTGGCCGTTGAAATTCATCAGCAAGCCGGGAAAGAGCGCCAAGGAGAGTTTCCAGGCGTTCCGGCAAATCGACATTTTCAGCGCGATGCATCGTGGCGATAAAATAGCCTCCCGGTTTTAAATTGAGTTCACCAAGGATTTGGCTGGCATCAATGCGCGGAGTGAAATTCTCGATAACTTCGAGGATCGGATTCCCAACTACGAATATGCGCTCCCGACGGATACCTTCGGCAACGAGGTTTTCCGCGCTGCGCTGGGTGTAAGGGAGCAATACATCGCTGCTGTGGTCAATAATCCGGCGGTTCACCTCTTCGGGAACGCGATTGTCGTAGCAGCGATTGCCGGCTTCCAAATGATAAACGGGAATACCCTTTCGAGCTGCTACGATTGCGGCGAGGCCCGAATTTGTATCACCCAGGACGAGGAGTCGATCCGGACGTGTTTTTGCGAGTAGGTCATCCATTTTGGCAAGAATCTGCCCTGCCTGTTCGCCAAAAGTCGCTGCCTGGATGCCGAGGTGACGGTCGAGCTTGCGAACGTTCAATTCATCGAGAAAGAGCTGGCTCAGGTTCGGATCATAATTCTGCCCGGTATGAACAAGAATCTGTTCCGCAAATTGATCAATCTGCTGAATGATCAAACTCAGACGGATAATTTCCGGACGGGTGCCGAATAGGGTAAGGATTTTCATTTAAAATCAGGCGCGAATTCCCCTGCGTGCCATCGCCTCACGGACCTCGGAGAGCTTGAGCAACAGCGCAATCATCTGCTCCACATCGAGCCGTTCGGTGTTGTGCGAATGATAATCTTCCATCTGACTGACACGCGGAGTGCCCTGGCTGAAGAAAAGGTTGTAATTCAAATCGCGCGAATCCGCCGCGACGCGGAGGTAACCGGGCAGATCCTCGGCGCGGGCCATCTCCTCCCGTGTCAGGAGTGTTTCATAGAGTTTTTCGCCATGACGGGTGCCGATGACCTTCACTGGGTTTTCCGCATGCAGCAATTTTTTAAGTGCTTCTATTAGCGTGGTCAGGGTCGCGGCAGGTGCTTTCTGGACGAACAGATCGCCCGGTTTTGCATTTGTAAATGCGTAAACGACGAGTTCGACAGCATCGTCGAGCGTCATCATGAACCGCGTCATATTCGGATCAGTCACCGTCAGAGGCAGACCGCTCTCGATTTGCTGGATAAACAGCGGAATGACCGACCCGCGTGAGGCCATGACATTGCCGTAACGGGTTCCACAGAATACCAAACCCTTCTCCGCTGCCACACGGGAACGCGCCACCATGATTTTTTCGGAAAGTGCTTTGGACATTCCCATCGCATTGATGGGATAGGCGGCTTTATCCGTGCTCAGGACCACCACCGACTTCACCCCATTCTCGATCGCGGCGTGCAGCACGTTGTCCGTGCCGATTGAGTTGGTCCGAATCGCCTCCATCGGGTAAAACTCACACGACGGAACCTGCTTCAATGCAGCAGCCTGGAACACACAATCAACACCCGACATCGCTTCGCGGAGTGAATCAAGGCTGCGGACATCGCCAATGTAAAACTTGATGCGATTGTCCTTATACTCATGCCGCATATCATCCTGCTTCTTTTCGTCACGGCTGAAGATGCGGATTTCCTTGATGTTGGTTTTCAGGAAACGTTTCAGCGTGGCATTGCCGAAGCTGCCGGTGCCTCCGGTGATGAGTAAAGTTTGGTTGCTAAATGGCATAAATGGTCAGGTCACCCGCGAATCTTATCGGCGGCTTTTCGCCATCTCCTCAATCATCTCGGGTCAGGAGGGTGGCTGATACCCTGTCTTCGAGCGAAATCTTTGCGAATTCAAGCTGCGATCACAAAAGAAATTTTCATCCGGGAGGATTTCCCCCTGCCAACTGTAGCTTTTCCTGGCCAATTGTAGAAGGTCATACTTGTTGATTGGATCACTGGAAACCTGCCAAAGGCCATGTAAATCCGGGAATTGGGTGATTGCCATCTCCATGATGCGCGCCATTTCGAAGGTGGTAAACCCGGTATAAATCGCCCGTTTAAAACCT
>JBQCGE010000192.1:0-2838 GCA_051955955.1 Verrucomicrobiota bacterium | reverse complement strand
CAATCAGGGGCAGGGTGGCATTGCCTTGTTCCATTTTGCCAAGGCCAATCGAGATGAGAGCTGCACTGACATTGCCCACGGTGGAAAGTGCCTGAAGCAGCCCAAGAGCAAAAGGTCGAGCCCGGTCAGGCATCACCTCTGCAACTAGGGCAACGCCCACAGCAAATTCACCACCTACTCCCAGGCCGGTGATAAATCGGTAAAAGGCAAAATCCCAGAATCCTTGAGAGAAAGCGCTGAGGCCGGTGCAGAGCGAATAAATCAAAATCGTAAAGAGCATCGTGCGAGCCCGGCCAATTCGATCACCCAGCATGCCGAATATCAACCCGCCACTCGCCCACCCAATCAGGAAAATGGAGGTGGCATAACCACCGAATCGAGCAATTTCAGCAGGACTTGCGGGGATTCCATTGTGGCTCAGGAGTTCGCGCATGGCAGGAACCCGCGCGAGATTGAACAACTGCTGGTCCAGGCAGTCAAAAAGCCATCCAAGAGCCGCAACCACCAGTACAAACCAGTGATATTTATTGAGCTGGCGCCACCAGGGTCCGTTAGAGTTCTGCTGGGAATTCAAAATGGATGATTGCGGTTCGGCTGTGTTCACGGATAAGCAATCGGTACACTAAAAGAAGCGAGCAAGCCAAGCCTTAAAATCGACGAATATTGAACCCCGGATTAATGTGAAGATTTGCTGGAGCGGCACGAAACTTCGCGAGTATTAACGCGCTTCTCATTTCTACCGAGGTACAGCTAGGGGAAAATTCGAGTGCGCAACCATGAATCCGTTCCATTGAAGCCGGGGACAGGCGGCGTACGGTAAAACGAAAGGATGAATTTATGGAAATACTTTGGACATTGCTGATTGGTTTGGTGGTGGGAATCATCGCAAAAATGCTGATGCCCGGAAGGGATCCAGGTGGGTTCATCATCACTACGCTGTTGGGTATAGCAGGAGCTTTCGTCGCCCATGCAATTGGGCGCGCGATGGGGTGGTACACGGAGGGTGAACCTGCCGGGTTCATCGCGTCGGTCGTCGGTGCGATTGTCCTGCTCGCGTTGTATAGACTCGTCGTTGGTCGTCGAGTTCGGGCTTAAAGCGAAGCGGATTTCAGGGCAATAGGTTACGGGACAATCCCCCCCGGGGTGGGGGATTTTACATTTTCCTGGGTTGTTTATTGAAATAGGGGTGAGCGTGTGCTAAACATGAATGGTTCCTGACTGTCAGCCGCGAGTAGATAAAGCTATAAGGTACGCATTCTGTCGCGACGGCCACGTGGAAGTTAATATGAATCGCATTCTCACCGGCTTATTTTCAATCGCATTCTTTTGCCAGGCAGCATTCGGAGGGGACCCGGCCAAGACCGATATTAACGCGGTCCAGGCTGGGCGAATTTCCCAGGCGGTTGGCGAAATTTTACAGCAACTTCATTATCGGCAGGCACCGCTGGATGATCATGTCTCCCAGATGTTCCTGACGAATTACCTGAATTCGCTCGATTATAACCACATCATCTTCCTGCAATCGGACGTGGATGAATTCACAGCCAAATACGGGACCACACTGGATGATGCACTGAAACAGGGAGATGCAAGTCCCGCTACGCGAATTTTTTCCCGTTATCTTGAGCGTCTTTCGGAACGGAACATCCTTGCTCAAAAATTGCTGAAGCAGGATTTCGATTTTACTAAGGATGAAAGCATACTTTTAAGCCGGAACAAGGAACCATGGCCCAAAGACGACGCGGAGGCCGCCAAGCTCTGGCGCCAACGCATCAAGTATGAATTGCTCCAGGCGCACCTTGCCAAAGAGAAGCCCGAGGAAACCGTTGGGCTGATCTCACGGCGCTACAATCGTCTCGAGAAAACGATGAGCGAATTGGAACGTGAGGACATTCTCCAGCTCTATTTAACCTCCCTCTCCCATTCCTATGATCCTCATTCGGATTACATGAGCCCGTCCGAAGCAAAGAATTTCAATATCCAGCATATCACCCTTTCCCTGACGGGTATTGGCGCGCAGCTCATTTGGGAGGATGGTTATACCAAGATCAAAGAATTGCTTCCGGGCGGTCCGGCTGCGTTGAGCAAGCAGCTTCACTCACAGGATAAGATTGTTGCGGTCGCGCAGGGCGACGGCACCCCTGTCGATGTGGTGGAAATGCCACTGAATAAAGTGGTGGATATGATCCGCGGGAAAAAAGGAACAGAAGTTCGCCTGACCATCGTCCCCGCCAAAGCGCCTGACACAAAGAAGGTGATTTCAATCATTCGAAACGAAATTCAGTTCAAGAAAGCTTTTGCCAAAGCTCGAGTTTACGAGGGAACGGATGAGAATGGGAATCCGCAGAAGGTTGGGGTGATCTACCTGCCGCAATTTTACGAAAACTGCGCGAAGCATGTGGAAATGTTGATCGACCGTCTCAAGAAAGAGAAGGTTCAATCGCTCGTTCTCGATTTGCGTCAGAATGGCGGAGGCATTTTGGATGAAGCGGTGCAATTGACCGGCTTGTTCATCAAGGATGGCCCAGTGGTGCAGGTAAAAGAGCCGAACCATAAACCGCATATCCTGGAAGATCGCAAGAGTGATGTTGCGTGGGATGGCCCGTTGGTCGTCGCGGTTGGTAAGTTGAGCGCCTCCGCCTCAGAAATCGTTGCGGCTGCGCTGCAGGATTATGGCCGGGCTGTCATTGTGGGCGATCAAACCACCCACGGCAAAGGGACGGTCCAACAGGTGCTTTCACTCGACGCGCTGCCCTCACTCGACAAGCGTTTCGTGGAAAATCCGGGCGCATTGAAAATCACCGTTTCAAAGTTCTATCGCATCAACGGCAGCACGAC
>JBQCGE010000191.1:0-3407 GCA_051955955.1 Verrucomicrobiota bacterium | reverse complement strand
TGGCCAATACTGCAATCCTGCACAAGGCCGGGCACATCATCTAAATCGACCAATCTCGTTGCCACATCCTCCCCCTGGTCGAGTTCCTGAGCGGCCTTCAATTCACAATCGCGCACCAGCACCGTGTAGCAAATATTGTTCATGATGGCAGGATTCGCATAGACCTGCCCGATGATCTCCGCTGATTGTCCTTCGTAGCCAGTCTCCTCACGCAGTTCTCGCAATCCCGCCTCGAGTGGCGAAGGGTCTTCGGCATCGATCATCCCGCCCGGTATTTCCAATTCCACCGTGTTTGAGCCATGCCGATACTGCTCAATCATCACGAGCTGATTCGCAGGAGTGAGCGCCAGAATGTTCACCCACGGCACCGATTCAATAACATAGAAATCGTGTTCGCGACCGGTGCGCGGAGAGATTTTGTAATCGGACCGGATATTGAAAATTCGGAATTTACCGACCGGTTGGGAACGAACATGCTCCCATGGTTTGACGAGGTGATTAGGCACTAGAGACCTTTCTCTTTTGCGGCCCAACCCTGCTGCATGAGCCGCAACAAATGAATCATGGCGTCTTCGTATGAAGTTGCCTTTTCCGCGGCAAGCTGCTTCGCGCGCTTATCAAGTTGGGCGGCCATCTCGCCGGATTTCTCCGGGGGACAGCCGATGCTCTCCAAAAAAGTGGTGAGTTGCGCCAACTCCATGCCCATCAACTCGCCGCATCCGGACTGGTGATCTTGATCGAATTCACCTGAACCCGCTGAGTCGGCTTGCTTCGTTCGCCCCCCCGGCTGGATGTGGTTGGTGTGTTGCCGATTTTTTCGAGGACATCATCGCCTTTGACCAGTTCGCCAAACGCGGTGTATTGACGATCCAGGAATCGAGCGTCCGCCAGACAAATGAAAAACTGGCTGCCGGCTGAATCCGGATGTTGTGAGCGCGCCATGGAAATCACCCCGCGCACATGTGGTTTGTCATTGAACTCGGCTTTGATCTTATACCCGGGGCCACCGGTGCCGACCATTTCATCATCCTCCGCTTTGCTGAGCGGATCTCCACCCTGGATCATGAACCCCTTCACAACGCGGTGAAAGGCGGTGCCATCGAAATACCCCTCGCGCGCCAGTTTCTTGAAATTCTCAACCGTCTTCGGTGCAACATCCGGCCAAAACTTGATGACCATATCGCCCTGGTTGGTGGAAATCACCGCTACTTCGTCGTTTGTATTCATTAGAAAATTATTGGAGACCGCTGGTTACTTGATCGAATCCGCTGGAACGATTGTGATGTTCTTTATCTCGATCCGTTCTTTGGGCACGCTCGGCTCACCGTAAGCATTCCGTGAAACGGGAGTATTGCCGATTTTGGTAAGGACATCATCGCCCTTGATCAATTTTCCGAACGCAGTGTATTGCCCGTTAAGATGCGGGGCATCATCCAAACAAATGAAAAATTGTGAGCCTGCCGAATTAACATCGTTGGGACGGTGCGCCATTGAAATGACTCCGCGCGCATGGTTTCGGGAACTGAGTTCACCTTTGATTGTATATCCCGGCCCTCCTTTCCCATAGGATTCTGTTGCGGTTTTATCCTTCGTATTGGGATCACCACCTTGGATCATAAATCCTTTGATGATGCGGTGAAATGCAGTTCCGTTATAAAAACCTTCACGAGCAAGCTTCTTGAAGTTTTCAACAGTGCCGGGAGCAACCTCCGGCCAGAATTCGAGGACCATTTCGCCATCGGTCGTATCAATAAGCGCGACTTCCTTTGCATCCGCTTTGGAAGGAGCGGAATTCGTTTTAGAATCTTTTTGGTCTTCAGCTCGTGATCCGGAGAGCGCGAGGCAGAGTGAAAAAATGCAAATCGCAAAAAATTTCATGAGGGAAGTATGGGTCAGAGATTGGCGAAAGTCACGCCTTCATGATTAATTTTGCGGCAACTCCCCAGCGATGTCCCTCACGGTTCCTGCGTGAAGGCTTTGATCTGAAACTCGTTTGTCTGGCCCAAAATTGCCCGGCCCAGGATTGCTCGCATAATCATCCGAGCCGGTTTGCGTAACTTACTTTCTGCGCCAGGCGGAGCATTCGTACGGGCGCGAAAAGCGAACGTATCCTCAGGCGACGGAAGAGTATTGGTCCGCTGAAATAACTGGCCGAAAATTGTAACAGACTCGCCTAAAGTGACGTTTGACCCATGCGCCTGGAAAGGATAAACAGCGGCGTTATCGAGCAATGCCACTATATTTGTGGGGGGCGACGGAGTTGCCTGGATCACACCCGAATAAATGGAGCCATCCTCATCCGTGATTCGGAGCTTTTCCCCCAGCTGTTCGAAATTAAATCGCGTAAGCACGGGAGATGCAGTCGTAGTGAGGGGCAGCCCAGCAACGTCGTTTGTGCTTGCGACGAAAGTTGTGCGCAAGGCATCACCAAGATTTGTCAGAGCATTCACTGTCGTAACGGACCGAGGGGCGGCAACCTTGGCCAGGCTGGGAACTGAGGTCGCCTCGCTTGCGCTCAAAGTTGCGGGTGCCGCTTCCACTTTGGCCTTGTCCCGTTGGAAGCGCGTCGCGCTCTGAGTCTGGGTCGCCTTAGCCTGGGCTGTTGTGATTTCACTCGACTCCATGCGCGGAGCGGGAGCGTTTGCGAACGCATTGAACCCGCGCGCTTCGGAGTTTTGCGCCATGGAATCCTGCGTGGTTGCAAGAGCGTCGGTTCGCTCACGTTTCAATGCTTTTGCCTCTGAGGGGCGCTGGGCTGCCAGAGGAACTGGCTCCGAATCTTCTGGAGCGGAGAGGGTATTATTAACGAGCGGTGGTGGTGGTGATGGGGCTTCGGAGGAGGGTTTTCCCACCTTTGGACCGGAAGGTTCTGTAGGCTTTTCCTGCCGATTCGAATCCTTAACGATCATTCTTCGCGGCGCGCGTGAAGGCAATAGCAGTCCGATCAAAATTATGAATAAGGAGAGGCCAAAGGCGAATTGCGGCCAGAACCGACGAAATAACGATGTCAAACTTCGCTTCCGGCTCCGCTGAGTCCCGTAAACCCGATCCACTTCGCCCTGCAACATTTTGCGCGTGGCGCCATGCAGTTCCCGCGGCGCAATTTTTCGGCGCTGCCCGGAATATCCGCGGAGCTGTTCTTCAATCGGTCTTTTCGGTTCTTCAGACATTCGGCATTTAGTTAGACGGCAAAGGGTGAAAGATTCTCCCGCTTGAAAACGCGCCCTGTGATTGCCTCCAATTTATCGAGACATTTGCTCAATCGGGAACTGACGGTTTTGGGGTTTAATGCGAGTTCCCGGGCAATCTCATCGTAACTTTGGTCGCCGAAATACTTGAGTTCGATCAGTTCGCGGCACGGATCGCCCAATTCATCCAGCGATTCCCGAAGCAAGGTCATTCGTTCC
>JBQCGE010000190.1:0-7692 GCA_051955955.1 Verrucomicrobiota bacterium | reverse complement strand
GGCTCGAGCTATGCAACGCCATTGGCTGCGGGTTTGGCGGCTTTTATTCTTTCGGTCAATCCAGCGTTAACTCCGGCACAAATTATCGATATCATGAAAACCAGCGCACTCGACCTTGGGGTCGCAGGTTGGGACCAGTATTTTGGCTGGGGGAGATTGGATTTCGGGAAAATCGCGGAAGCGACCTTCGCCACGTTGCCGATCAGTAAAATTGCGGTAGAACCAAGCTACACAATTAAAGCGGAGTATGTGCCTGGGGCGGAGTATCAACTGCTCCGTTCAACGAACGCCACCGAGTGGCAGGCCGTTACGGGCTATACCGTGGAAACCAACGGCACATCGCTTTTCTTCAAAGATAATGAATCCCCGGAGCAGCAGGCGTATTATGAAATCCAGGTTCGGTTGCCATAATCAGAATTTGGAATTGTGGATTCGAGCCAAGTAGTTAAAACATAAGGGCGAATCCCAATTGGGGCCTTAATGGATATTCGCATGCTTATGAATCGATCAGCATTAATTACTCTGTCTCTTGTATTGGCCGCTGTCACCCTGCCCGCACAGGAGAGCACTCCATCACAAACCAAGGAACAGCCAAAAAAACACTCCTTCTTCAATTTTGGCAAAAAGGAAAAGCATGTTTATCCGAAAATGGGGCAGATCGAACGGCTCGACCCCGCATTCGACCAACTGATTGCTCCCGGGACAGAACTCGAAAAGCTCGCGTCTGGTTTCGCCTGGGCGGAAGGCCCGGTCTGGTCCAAGAGCGGCAAATTCCTGCTATTCTCAGATGTGCCGCAAAATGGAATTTACAAGTGGCAGGAAGGAGTTGGGACCCGCGAATTCCTTTTCCCGAGCGGTTACACTGGTTCGACAGCGCGCAAAGGCGAACCTGGCAGCAACGGGCTAACATTTGATAAAAATGGTCGGCTCGTCATGTGCCAGCATGGCGATCGCCAGATTGGCCGGCTGGATGGTCCCGCCAAAATCACTCCACTCGCGCGTTATTATAAACTCCGCCGGTTCAACAGCCCCAACGACCTTGTATACAAAAAGAACGGCGATCTTTATTTTACCGATCCTTCCTATGGGCTTGTTGGCGGGGTGAATGACCCCGCACGCGAGTTGAACTTCAACGGCGTTTTCCGGTTGAAGAAAAATGGGGAAGTCGATTTGTTGACCAGCCAGCTTACCTTCCCGAATGGGATCGCCTTCTCGCCAGATGAATCACTCCTTTACGTGGCCGTTTCGGATCCAAAACGTGCCATCTGGATGGTTTATGACGTGCAAAAAGATGGCACCATTGCAAACGAAAGAGTCTTTGCGGATGTGACCGAACTTACCAAGACAAAGAAAGGCCTGCCCGACGGAATGAAGGTTGATAAAAAAGGCAATCTCTGGGCAACTGGCCCGGGCGGTGTCCTTGTGTTTTCGCCTGAAGGAAAACATTTGGGAACCATCAACACTGGCGAACCGACTGGCAATTGCGCGTTTGGGGATGATGGTTCAACGCTCTATATCACCGCGAACACCTATCTTTGCCGGATTAAAACACTCGCCGAAGGCACTGGCTTTTAAATGTGGCGAACTCTATTCATTGCCGCGCTGACTCTTTCGGTGCGTGCGGAAGATTGGCCTCGTTTTTTGGGGCCGAGCGGCAATGGGATTTCCCGCGAGACTGGATTGGTTGATGATTTTCCGATTGATGGGCTGCCCATCAATTGGTCCATTCCAGTCGGAGCCGGTTATAGCGCGCCATCAATCGCCAGCGGGAAATTGTTTGTGTTCCACCGGGTCAAGGACGAGGAAACTGTTGAAGCGCTCAATCCGGCGGATGGGAAAACCCTTTGGAAATATTCTTACCCGAGCACATTTATTGATCCTTACGGTTATAACAACGGCCCAAGATGCACACCCCTGCTCCACGATGGCAAATGCTACACCTTTGGAGCGGAAGGAAAGCTCCTTTGTCTCAGTTTGGCGGATGGCAAAAAGATATGGGATCGGGACACGGCAAAGGATTGGGAAATACCCGAGTCATTTTTTGGAGTCGGAAGCACTCCTGTAATCGAAGGTGACAAATTGATCGTAATGGTCGGCGGCCAGCCCAATTCCGGAGTGGTTGCTCTTGATCCCTCAACCGGCAAAACGATTTGGGAAAGTGTGGGTGAAAAGAATTGGCAAGGGCAGCCGATGATTGGCTGGCCGGGCGATCGGACGGTGGATTGGGCACGATATCGCTACGATAAACAGGCAAGTTATTCAACACCTACGGCTGCAACCGTGAATGGAACGCGGCAATTGTTTTGCTTCATGCGGCAGGGTCTGGTCTCGTTAAATCCTACCAATGGCACGGTAAATTTTAGCTATTGGTTTCGGGCGCAGGTGAATGAATCAGTCAATGCGATGAGCCCGGTGGTCGTCGATGATTCGGTGTTCATCTCGGCGGCATATTATAAAATCGGCTCTGCTTTGTTGAAGGTCTCCCCTTCAAACAAGGATGTAACTCCAATCTGGCGGGGCACTGCGCTGGAAATTCACTGGTCTACCCCGATTTACCACAATGGATATCTCTACGCCTTTACCGGTCGGAACGAACCAGATGCGCGGTTTCGATGCGTCGAGTTTAAGACCGGCAAGGTGATGTGGGAGCGCGATGAAAGCTGGCGAAGATTTCGCGAAGGGGAAGCCAAATATGGGCGTGGGTCTGCCATCCTCGCGGACAATAAATTAATTGTGCTGGGTGAAACCGGGTTGCTCGGTTTGTTCAAATTGAATTCGGAAAAGCCCGAAGAGGTCTCCCGCTGGCAAGTTCCCGGCCTGCAATTTCCCTGTTGGGCAGCGCCGATCTTATCGGACAAAAACCTTTACCTGCGCTCAGAAAACCGGCTGGTCAGTTTGAAGGTCGGCAAAGCGCAATAATTACATCCGCTTTTCATCCACTTCGATGAGGTCAGCAAAGCTTTTAATATCGTCCCTGTGACTGAGGCCGCTCTCTTCCTTTCGCTGTTTTAGGCGGGCTTTTCGCTCTTCAGTATCGTTGCCGCGATTCAGAATTGTTTTGGCCAGTTCCGCCTTCTCGGCGTCGGATCTTTTTACATTTACCCGCACCCAATCCGCGACCTGGCCATCGGTGATGGTCCCTTTAACAACATTAATGAAATCCTCTGCTTTCAAACCTGCAGCCTGGAGCCAGAGTCCATCGAATCCTTCCGTGAAATTATCCTGGTAATCAGGATGGAGTTTACCAGCAAGGTGCAGCCGGATTTTATCAATGAAGCGAGGCAAGTGAATCCAACCCGCCATTGTTTCCTTCGGGCTGCGGGGATATATCTTCTCGCTCATAATCATTACCTCAGCAAAGCGCGGGCTGGAGCGCCATCACTATTCAGGACTTTAATCGGCAGGCAGTTCAGCTCATATCGACCCGCCTTCACCTTTGATAAATTCAATCCTTCAATGACCCAAATCCCCGCGCCCAGGAGCGCATCGTGCGTTTCTTTTCCATCCTTAAAGAAGCCGCCAACCGAAAGATAATCGATGCCCACGGTCATCACTTTGGCCCTGGCGAGAAATGCAGCCGCTTCCTTTGAAATATAAACAAAATTTTTGTCGAACTCATCCGTCTTCCAGGAGCGGGTTGAGTTTCGGGTTTTGAAAAGAATTCGCTCACCCGGTTTGATTTTCTGCTTTGCGATTTCCTCAACCTTGACCGCTTCCTTGTCCTTGATCTCAATCACGCGTGCCGGTCCAATCGTCGCGTCGAGCGGCATTTTATCGAGCCCTTTACCGTTCTTGATAAAGTGGAGCGGCGCATCCATGTGAGTGCCGGTATGGGAGCCAAAGGAGAGCACGGAGACGTTGCAAACATCCCCTTTGTTCATGTCGAGCATGCGATCCACCTTGATGGCAGGGTTATCCGGCCAATGCGCCATCCCGGGTTTGATCGTAACCGAGATATCAATCCATTTTTTACCCATATTAATCGAGAGCGATAACGTTTTTGATGCCGCTTTTATCACCGAGCAAAAGTTCGTGGTATTGCTCGATGCGATAACGGCCAGTGATGAGAGACTTCAAGGCATCGGGCCAGCGTTTCATAAAAATGCCAAGGTCGGATATTGCATTCTCGAACGCCTGACGATCCGCGTTGACCGTCCCGACAGCGACCTGGTTTTTCAAAACCATGTTGCGCATAATGATATCCGCCTCCACGTCAATCGGCCCTTTCGGAGCGGGAATGCCGGTAAAGACAAACACCCCGTTCATCCCGAGCGCTTTCAGAACCCGGAAAGAAATTTTCGAAACACCAACTGCTTCGTAAACAAGGTCGATATTGCCAACCTCATCCTGGAGCGAATCAACACTCACCGATTCCGACGAGATGTATTTGGCTCCGAAGGATTCGACCAACTCCGCTTTTGGATTTGGCTTCCTGGAGCGGGAATAAACGTAAGTATCGAATCCGTGACGGACCAGCGTCATTGCGCCAAGAATTCCCACAGGGCCAGCGCCAAGCACTACTGCTCGCAACCCGGTTCCCTGCGCATCTTTAGGCGCGTTTGCATGTACCCATGGGAGGCGCTTCTGCACCTGCCAGACCTGTTCCATTCCCTTTTCAGCAACAGTCAACGGTTCCACGAGGACCGCGACATCGCGGAGAGAGTGAGGAACAATGTTCAGGAAGTTTTCATGCTCCACGTAGTATTCGGTCATGTATCCATGCCGCATTTTGATACCGCGCTCGGTGAAATCGCCGGTGGAGCAAAAATCCTGGCGCTCCGCGCGGCAAGGCTGGCAGTCTGGGTGCGGGCAGGGCCGGCGAACGGAAGGAACCACCAGGTCCCCTTTTTTAAACCCGCGCACATCGTGACCTACCTCGACCACTTCCCCAAGGGATTCGTGACCGATCACAAGGTATTCATAACCATCGGGTGGTGAACCGTATACAAAGGTGCAAATCTCCTTGTCAGTCCCGCAAATTCCAACTTCCAGCGATTTAATTCGGACTTCGTTGGCGGCATTGATTCGCGGTGCGGCGTGTTCCACGATGTGGACTTCGCGTTTGGAGGGAATTACGCCTACTGCTCGCATGGTGCTCTTATTCATCAAATCCTTCCGATCGCAACTCCGGTGCGATTCGGAAGCACTCAGGTTAGCCTATTGGGGAGGGAGGAAAACAAGAAGATTTTTGCCCTGATGAGCAAAAACAGCTCTCGTCAAAAGATGATTTTGCCGAGAATCTGGTTTTTCTTAACTTTGCAGAAAACCGATACGCTTCGGTTATCACCGATCACAAAATATTCATTTGGACCAAGGATGGTTGGATCCATTTCCCAGGGGATTCGCTCCATCGAGAATTGATCGTGGAGGGGATGATTGTTGATCATCAGACGTCCATGAGCGATCCCAATGCTATCCCCGGGACTGGCTACAATCCGCTTGAGCAGTAGTTCATCGTCCGCCCGGACCGCTACTACATCCCCTTTGTGCGGCGGGGATTTGGCGTAGGAAAGGCGGTTTACCAGGTTGAGAGAGCCGCTTTCATAGGTCGGGTTCATGCTGGAGCCAATGATCTGGATGGGCATGAGCAATTGATGAAAAAAAGCGATGGTCGCCAGGCACCAGACGATTACGCGAATTAAAGTGCGATTGGGCCGTTCACCGAAAACGAATTGCCGCCACTCTGAACGTTCCTGGAGCGAGCCGACTGCTCCTATCTCAATTTTCGCTGCTTCCATACGTCTCCTACTGGGACAACGTATTCGTGGCTGGGTGGCAAACAATGGCGCAGCACCCCTAATCCACCTTCGGTCAGATTACGAATAGTCAGCTACAAAGCTGGCGCGCCGAGCCGTGCTCATTCTTGCTAGAAAGAGGACTTTACGTGCCGAGAGGTTCGCATTTCCACGCGAGAACCCGGTCCGTTTGAGGAGTAACTTTGAATTTTTCGCTGATCCGCAACCCTTCGACCCAAAAAACCTCATTGCCTTCGCTAACGGCCAGAAGATAGTGCAAGCGCTTCACTCGCGGGACTTTAGCATTCGTGAATAAATCCTGAAGTTTTACATTCTGAGCCATTCCGATCGGCTGCATTCGATCGCCGGGAGTCCAATGACGGAGTGTAATTAGATTTCCAACCCGGCCAGCATCGAAGTATTCAACACCAGTTTCATTTCCTCGCTCCGACGAATGCCACCACTTCAAACGACGGCCGGCAAATTCCAACTCCCCAGGGTGTGAAAGGTCGATTTTTAATTCGCCGGAATTGAAAGTCGCTTTTACGAGTGGTTTCTCATTGAGCCGTCCGTCAGGGGTACGTGAGATGAAGCGTGACGGAGAGACGTTGATGATTTCTCCGGGAGAAGTGCGAAATCGCTCTACCAGTTCATAGTTCGGTTTCACGCCTAATCTGATTAATTGAAAGACAATGACTTCGCGTTGCACAGCGATGTGAAGCGAACCAAAATCAACACGATTTTCAGATAACCACTGAGTGGCGCGACTTCTCAGAAAGTCTTTCTCACTGCCGAGCACATCGATCAGGCGCAGCGTGATTTCGTTCAAACCGGGCTGATAGTTGCGCAAGTTTGGGAGCACCTCGAGCCGAATTTGGTTCCGTTGGTAATCGGTGGTGAGGTTTGTTGAATCCTCGCGAAAGCCAACTCCGGTGCTGGAAGCAAACTCCGCAATTTCGGAGCGGGACAGGTTCAGCATTGGGCGCACCAGTTTGAGTGCTTGAAATTGCTCGTCGGGAATTGGGAAATCGCTGATCCATTTCATCCCTCGCAATCCCTCCCCTGCATTGCCGCGCAAGAGGCGCATCCAGAACAACTCGACCTGATCATCGGAATGATGCGCCAGCGCGATTTTATTCGAGCCGAACTCTTTTGCCTGTGCGGCAAGGGCCTGGAACCGAAGTTCCCGCGCGGCCATTTCAATCGAAATGCCATTTTCCTCAGCGAAGTGTTGGACATCGACGCTGCGAGCAAAAAATGGGAGGCTTAACCTGCTTGCCGATTCACGAACAAAGGCGAAGTCAGCATCAGATTCCGCGCCTCGCAAATTATGATTCACATGGCCAACCCCCAGTTTCCACGAGAGACGGGCGGCGAGTCGGCTCATTATTTCGAGCAGAACCATCGAATCCAGCCCGCCTGAGACCGCAAGCAAGACGGGCTCGCCTGAGTCAATCCGACAATGTGTCGTGATATTTTGGGCGACACGCTCCAGCATGCGATTCGTTTGGCAATTCAGGCTTTCCACTTGCTTACCATCTCCTACAATGTTCCACCGTAACCCGGAAAGAATTATGTGGCGGAATTTATTAGTTGTTATTTTTACGGCTGCAACCCTGCTCGCGGTTGACGATTATAAACTCGGCCCCGACTCAATGCCGAAAGAGGGCGTGCCAAAGGGCCGTGTCGAACATTTCAAGTTCGAGGATTCAAAAATCTATCCCGGCACAACGCGGGATTGTTGGGTTTACATCCCGGCTCAGTATGACAAATCGAAACCTGCGGCATTGATGGTCTTCCAGGATGGCGGTGCTTACGTAAGCACAAACGGTCAAATGCGAGTTCCGGTTGTCTTCGACAACCTGATCGCTGCCGGTGAAATGCCGGTGACGATTGCCCTCTTTATCAACCCCGGAAAGCGAGGAGATTCGAGCAATCGAAGCTTTGAGTATGATTC
>JBQCGE010000189.1:0-15106 GCA_051955955.1 Verrucomicrobiota bacterium | reverse complement strand
TTGCCTGCAGCGTACTTCTCGCGAATCGCAATCAAACCGGGCATCTCTTTTTCCGCAACGATGATTTCCTTGCGGCCCCAATCAGCGAGGCTGAGATCCTTGACTTTGAAATCGGCGCCACTGGTGCGGGCCGTAGAGATTGTTGAACTCATTACTTTTTAATTTTTTAGATTGGAATTAAACCGCGCTTTTCAGAGCTTCAGCCTTATCGGTGCGCTCCCAGGTGATGCTGTCCGTATCATCGATTTTGCCGAAGTGACCGTAATTGGTAGTCTTGGAATAAATAGGGCGGAGCAGGTTGAGCTGCTTGATAATATCAGCGGGTTTGAAGCTGAAAACCTTTTGGACCGCCTCGGCAATTTTCTCTTCGGAAACTTTGCCGGTGCCGAACGTATCGACGCAGACGGAGACGGGGTTTGGATGGCCAATTGCGTATGCGAACTGGATTTCGGCGCGCGAAGCGAGGCCAGCGGCCACAATGTTCTTTGCGACGTAGCGACCCATGTAAGCTGCGCTGCGATCCACTTTTGAAGGATCTTTACCCGAGAAAGCACCGCCACCGTGACGGCCCATGCCGCCGTAAGTATCAACGATGATTTTGCGACCAGTCAGACCGGTATCGCCTTGAGGGCCGCCCGTGACGAAACGACCGGTCGGGTTAATAAGGAATTCAGTTTTGGCATCGAGCATGTCCGCCGGGAGCACTTTCTTGATCACTTCGGAGATACAAAAATCGCGAATCTCAGAGTGCTTCACGTCATGGCTGTGCTGAGTGGAGATAACGACGTTGGTGATGCGAACCGGTTTGTTGTTCTCGTAAAGGACGGACACCTGGCTCTTTGCGTCAGGGCGAAGCCATTTGATCTGGCCGGATTTGCGAATGCGGGTCAGTTCGCGGCCGAGGCGGTGAGCGAACATGATGGGGGCAGGCATGAGTTCCGGGGTTTCGTCACATGCATAACCAAACATAAGCCCCTGGTCGCCAGCGCCTTGTTCAGCGTGGGCTTTGCCTTCGGCGGAACGTTCATCGACACCCTGTGCAATGTCCTGGCTCTGTCCTGTGATGATGTTCATCACGAAAATACGATCCGCATGGAAAATATCATCTTCATTGACGTAACCGATTTCGCGAACGGCGTTGCGGACGATCTGGACGTAATCGAGCTTTGCGTTGGTGGTGATTTCGCCACCGACAACCACGATATTGCTTTTGGCATAGGTTTCGCACGCAACGCGGCTGCGCGGATCAGTCGCAAAACATGCGTCCAAGACCGCATCGGAAATCGTATCGCAAACTTTGTCAGGATGGCCTTCGCCAACGGACTCTGAGGAGAAGATAAATTTTCTATTCATGTGACAGTAACAGGGTTCGCCGACGGTACATATCGACGTATCAGGATACGAAGATATATACGTGAAAAATGAGCGTCAACAAGAATCTAAAACTTTTTGAGAGCGGCAGAAATCACCTGGAATTACACGACTTTTTAGGCGCGAGGAGCTATTGAGCCAACGCTTTCCGCCCAATCCCAAACTGATCTCCAGCGTGCATTGGTTTGCCACCAGAAAAATCGATTTCCATTAATTTTTCGCTTTGGATGGGCGCGCCTGACTCATCCTTGAGTTGGGCAATGATGTTGCGGGATTTGCGGTCGATCCCTTCGCAGGTTGAAGGGTAAGCGTAATCGCCTGAAATTGTGAAGGTGATCCAACCGGGTTGGTCGCCCAATGTGATGGATTCCGTCTCGACTGGAGGCATCGACTCATTGCTGAAGATGTGCAGTTTGCTGTTAGCCGCATCCGTAACCCAGATTTCCTTTTCGTCGGGAGTCAGCGCAACGCCATGGCTGGGACACCCGTGGCGTTTCGTAGGAGCGACTTTGACTCCTTCGATCGCTACGCGCGCCAACTTCCTGCCGGTTTGAAGATCGCCAATTTCAAACCCGGGAAGCTCGTTGACATTGACGTAACAGCGCGTTCCAGTCGCATTCACCGTGAAGGGGCGAATCGGCGCGGAAAAAGGACCCACCTTTCGAACGATCGTGTGATCGCTTGCGCTTGCGACGAAGAGGTAGGGAGATTTCAGGCCGGCCATGTAAACCTCGGTTCCAGATGGGGCAAAGATGGTGTTGTGTGCACCGGAATTTGTGACGATTTTTTGGAGCAGTTTTCCGGATTCGGCATCGATCACGTTCCAATGCTTTGACTCAAGGGAAGGAACATAAAGAACCTTCCCATCCGGTGAAATGGCAAGCCGGTCGCAGCCTCCTTCAGGGCGAATCTCCCAGAGCAATTTTTCAGAAACGAGATCAATCGCCATGAGGCTTTGAATCGTGGTCACGAAGACGCGCTGCAAGGGGATGCTCGCGGCGATGCCTTTTACATTGAGAGGTTTTCCAGTTTCGCTCACCCCTGCCGTCGGGATCCGTTTCACGAACCGATGCTGATGATCAATGTCGTAAACCAAAATTCCGTGGCCACCGTATTCTGTATAATCACGAATGCCGGGTTCAGCGACGTAGAGGAACCGACCGGAACGATCTGCCGCAGTGGAGCAGACAGGAAACCAAACGCAAGCAAGCAGGGCGAAGGCTCGGGAGAAAGGGTTCATCTCCCGAGGTTAAAATCAAACAGAGACAAATAACAAGCGCGCTTCAAAGCGGCTCAAGCTTTGTCAGCGGGCATGGCAACCCGCGTCGTGAGGTTCGGGTGCTTTGATTTGAACGCGGAGTTCAGCAGGGCAACCGCGCGGTCGCCGAGGACCTGCATCTGGTCGCGTTCCGTTCCTGGCTTATCGGAAGTGAGTGTGTAACCCGCCAGGCGCAGAATGCCGTTTGAGAAAAAGCCTTCCACATCCACAAAGCCGGTGACCTTCCATGGTTGGCCGCGAAGAGGCGGGGCCCAGAGACGGACGTGGGGATGGATCACAAGCGAATTCCGTTTCGGCTGGAGAAAATCATCTTTTGCAAGGTTCTCCAACTGTTCAAAGGTGACGGTCAGATCCTCGACTGGCCCGGTGCGGTCTTCGATGCCATAGACTTCGGCGTTGAATGACGAAACAGCCGGTTTCATCAGCGGGAAGAAAATGACATCATCAATATTCTCCTGCTCGGTGAAGATCATGGCCATGCGTTCAATGCCAGGCCCGATGCCGGTGGTCGGCGGCATACCATATTCGATCGCTTCGATGAAATCGAAATCGAGCGCGTGGAATTCGCCGCTGTCGCGTTCCTCTGGATTATAGGCGCGTTTCCACGTGGCAAGCAGGTGAACTGGATCGTTCTGTTCGGACCAATTATCACCGCACTCCATCCCTGCAATAAAGATTTCGAAGCGCTCGGCGTAGCGTGGGTCGGATGCGAGCGGCTTTGCCAGGGGAGAAATTTCGACTGGATGTCCGTAAACCAGGGTCGGCTCGATCAAAGTTGGTTCCACTGCAATTTCGAACGCCTTCACGAGCGCTTCGCCAATCGTGGGTTGAAGTTCATCCGCACTGAGCTTTTTAAGATGCTCATTGGCTTCATCGACGGACTTTACTTCGCGAAAATCGACGCCGGTTTTTTCTTTCACCGCATCTGCCATCGCAATGCGCTTCCATGGCCTGGCGAAATCGATCATGTGACCGCGCACATTGAAGACCGTCTTTCCAAAAGCCTGCTCGCCGATGTACCGGAACATCTCCTCGATCAGGTTCATGTTGTACTCATAATTCTCATACGCGGCCATGGTCTCGACCATAGAGAACTCAGGATGATGCGAACGATCGATCCCTTCATTTCGGAAGTAGCGTCCGATAGTGTAAACTTTTTCGTAACCCGCAACGATCAGGCGCTTGAGGTAAAGCTCGTGGGAGATGGCTAGATACATGTCGCAACCGAGCGCATTCACGTGCGTCTTGAACGGTTTGGCCGTGCCGCCGCCGTATTGGGGTTGGATCACGGGGGTCGTGAATTCCATGAACCCTTTGCTGTTGAGAAAGGCGCGGATTGCAGCAACCAATTTTGAAATGGAAGCGAAACGTTCCTGGCTCGGTTTTTCGAGAATAGCGTCGAGATAACGTTTGCGGAGAATGGTTTCGCGATCCTTTAAGCCGGACCATTGATCGGGCAGGGGACGAAACGCTTTGCCAATAATCGAGAGACGATCCACCAGAACTGAGATTTCGCCTCGTTCCGTCCGCATGAGAGTGCCGGAAGCTTCGACAATATCGCCTAGGTCGATCAGGTTGAACTCTGCAAAGCCGATATTCCCATTTTCCTTCGAGGCTGGCTGAACATTTTGCTTTTTCAGGAAAAGTTGGATGCGTCCTGTGGCATCCTGAATATGACCAAATGCGAGGCCTCCTTGTTTGCGCCACGACATCAGGCGACCGGCAACGGTGACATGCTGACCATTGAGCGTTTCAAAGTTGCCCAGCAATTCCTGAGTGAAATGCGTGCGATGGCTTTTTGAAGGGAACGGATTAAGGCCCAATTCGCGCAGGGATTGCGCTTTATTGATTCGGATGTTCCTGATTTCGGCTAATGGGTTGCTGGCCACGGTAACTTAACAATTCTATTTAATGTTAAAGGGGGCGAAGGTAGCAAAGGAAGCAGGGTTGCAAAAGCTTAATTGATGCCGAAAACGAAAAATAAGTGGAGATTCCACTTGCGCCCAGTGAAAAGATGGCTATGTTCACGGTCTTTTTAGGACGTTTATGGCTAGGATTTGTGAATTAACTGGAAAAGGCCCGATCAAAGGCAGCCACATCTGGAGAAGTGGTAAAGCCAAGAAAAAGGGCGGTATCGGCACACACGTGACCGCAATTACGAAACGGCGGTTTATGCCAAACCTGCAACGCGTGAAAGCGGTTGTAGATGGCGAAGTGCGATACATCCGCGTGACCGCGAGCGCGATCAAGAAGGGACTGATCACCAAGCCAACCAAGCGCAGCTGGAAAAAGCCAGCGACCAAAGCGGCTTAATTCCAGTTTTAGAAATTTCAGGAAAGGCGAGTGTCACAGCTCGCCTTTTTTTGTGTACGTTTTGGATTACATTCCATCATGAAAACGGCCGCGGTGATTGGCGCTTCGAGTGATCGGAGCAAATACGGACACAAAGCAGTTCGCGCTTTAAGACAACAGGGGTATACCGTCTGGCCCGTGAACCCAACCGAGGCTGAAGTGGAAGGCCTTCCTGCATTTCGTTCAATTCTCGATGTGCCAGGGCAGCCGGATATGACCACGGTTTATGTGCGACCGTCGATTTTGCTCACACTGCTGCCGGAGATCGCGACTAAAGGTTGCAAAGAGCTTTGGCTCAATCCGGGTACTGAGTCAGAAGAAGTTTTGAATCTCGCGGCGCAATTAGGGCTGAACGTGATCCAGGCCTGTACTATTCTCGGGGTGGGTGTATCGCCGGGAACGCTCGCATCGCGATAAAAACATAGCTTCTCCCAGCCGATTGCGAACTCCCCTTGCGCCCCGTTCCCGCTCCGTACATAACTACGGTAGATGACAAATAGGCCAGCCACTAAAAAGCAACAGCAAGTGCTGGAGTTTATTCGCAAATACGGCGAGCAGCATGGCCACAGTCCCACACTTCGTGAAATCGCGAATCACTTTCAGGTGAATGTCACCGCGATTGTCGATCACATTAAGGCGCTCAGAAACAAAGGACTGGTTACCCAGGGTTCCAGGCAAGCCCGATCCTTACGGCTCGTTTCTCCACTGGATAAATTGCGCAAGCGGATTGTTGATGTTCCCGTTTTTGGCTCAATCCCGGCTGGTTTTCCCCTCGACCGGCAACAGGAAGCCAAGGCGTGCATTTCAGTCGATGTGCAAACGCTCAATATCAAGCCCACGGCACGAACTTTTGCGCTCGAAGTTCGAGGGGACTCAATGATTGGGAAAAATATTTTGCCGGGCGATTTCGTCATTTGTGAACATGGAATCGATCCGCGCAACGGTGATGTCGTTGCTGCATTGATCGACCGGGAAAGCACGCTCAAAACGTTCGTCATCGACCGAGGCAGAACGTATTTGAAATCGGAAAACCCAAAATATCCGAAGCAGCTCATCCCAGCCGAAGAACTGGTCATCCAGGGAGTGATGATTGCGCTGATCCGGAAGCGAACTCGCTAACCAGCGAAAGCCGCTTAACTGCTTTCAGCATTCCTCCTCTCAATTGAGCATAAAAAAAGGCCGCCTTGTGGGCGGCCTTTGAGTTATTCGAAAGGTCTAATCTCCACCTTTGGAGCCTTCGTTTCCACCGAGTTGATCGATGAGCATGATCAGTGGCAGGAACAAGGCGATAACGATACTGCCGACGATAACCGCCAGGAACACAATCATGATCGGTTCGAGCAGGGAGGTCATCGCGGAGACCGCGTTATCGACTTCGTCTTCGTAGTTATCCGCGATCTTCATCAACATTTCAGGGAGAGCGCCGGTTTGTTCACCGACGTCCACCATGCTGATGACCATGGGCGGGAATACGCGAGAAGCTTCGAGAGGCGCGGTAATCGTTTCGCCCTCCTTAACACTCTCGTGAACCGCGGTGACCGCATTGGCAACAATCACATTGCCGGAAGTTTCACGAACAATGTTCAAGGCCTGGAGAATCGGCACACCGGAAGAAATCAAGGTGCCCAGGGTTCGGGTAAAACGGGCAATGGCGACTTTGCTGATGACGGGCCCGAGAACCGGGAAATGTAATTTAAGCTTATCAAAAAGTTTCCGGCCAATTTTCGTCCGGACCGCCAGCTTGAGCAGAATGAAAAAGACAACGACTGCAATCACAGTTTCGATGGCGTGATTTGCAATCACTTCGCTGATGCCGAGCACCAGGTTGGTGAAGGCGGGGAGCGGCTTGCCCTCGAGCATGTCCGCGAAAATCTGTTTGAACTTAGGAACGACGAATACCATCAGAATCGTCAAGATCGCTACGGCAACGATCATGACCGCCGCCGGGTAGAACATGGCCGCGACGACTTTGCCTTTGATCTTTTGTGCCTTTTCCATGAATTCGGAAAGACGATTCAAGACTACTTCAAGCACACCGCCTAGCTCGCCCGCTTTGACCATGTTTACGAAAAGGCGATTAAACACTTTGGGATGTTGAGCAAGGCCTTCAGAAAACGTGCTGCCACCTTCAATCGAGATGGCGAGATCATTGATGATACGGCGCAGCGTGGGATTTTTCTCCTGCTTTTCAAGCACACGGAGACCGCGGAGCAGGGGAAGACCTGCATCGACGAGCGTCGCGAGCTGGCGCGTGAAAGTGGTGAGGACTTTCGGCTTAACTTTTCCACCCAGGCCCGGGATGGTGATATTAATTTCACGGCGCTTCTTTTTTCCACCGGGCGCACTCGAAGCCGCAGCCTTCTTTTTGTCCCCTCCCTTTTCTTTGGCTTTCTCAGCTTCAGTTACCTTGGTGGGGAAATACCCCATCTCCTTGAGGCGGCTGATGGCCTCATTTTGATTCGCCACGTCAAGGGTCCCTTTGGTCTCCTTGCCGCGGCTATCCATGGCAACGTAGTTAAACTTCGGCATAAAATCGCAGGTATATCGGTTCGCTAATCAAACGTCCAGCCAAGGGTTTCAAATCTTTAGACAAGCCCGGCCTCGGAGTGTTCGATGGCTTATGTATATTTCAGCACTTCTTCAATCGTCGTTTCCCCGTCAAAAATTCCGCGCAGGCCATCTTCACGCAGCGTCACCATCCCGAGTTCCACCGCTTTTTGGCGAATGACCACCGTGGGGGCGCGTTCATTGATCAATTCGCGAATTTCGTCGTTGATCACGAGCAGTTCGAAAATCCCTTTCCGTCCCTTGTAACCGGTGTCATTGCAATTCGGGCAACCGCGGCCGTAATAAAACACTTTGTCGCCGATATCATGCGGCGAAAGGTTCAGCATTGAGAGCTGGTTTTCGGTCGGCTCGAATGGTGTTTTGCACTTTTTATCAATGGTACGGACGAGTCGTTGGGCGAGGACCGCCATAAGGGAGGAGGAAATCAGGAACGGTTCAACCCCCATGTCGACGAGACGGGTCACCGCGCCGGGAGCATCGTTTGTGTGCAGCGTGCTCAGCACAAGGTGGCCTGTGAGTGAGGCTTGAATGGCAATTTGGCTGGTTTCCAGGTCGCGCATTTCCCCCAGCATGATGATGTCAGGGTCCTGCCGAAGGAACGAGCGAAGCGCCTTCATGAAGGTCATGCCTGCGGCTTCGTTAATCGCCACCTGCATGATGCCCTCGATATCGAATTCAACCGGGTCCTCAGCGGTCAGCAGCTTGGAATCAATGGTGTTGATTCGCCGCATGCAGGAATAAAGAGTCGTCGTCTTCCCAGAACCGGTCGGGCCGGTCACAACGAAAATGCCATTCGGCTGCTGAATCGCTTGCTCGGTGTACTCGTAAACATGTTTCGGCAAACCGACGTGCTCAAGGTCCAGATTCGCCGCCGACCGATCCAGTACGCGAAGCACCACCGATTCACCGAACTGCGTCGGCAAAGTGGAAATACGAAAGTCGATTTGTTTGCCGCCCAGGTTCAGCGAAATACGACCGTCCTGCGGCAAGCGGCGTTCTGAAATGTTCAGGTTTGCCATGACCTTCAACCGTGAGGTCACGGGCAGCGCCAGATGCTTCGGCGGAGGAGCCATTTCGTAGAGCGCGCCGTCCACGCGATAACGGATTTTGAATTCATCTTCGAACGGTTCGAAGTGAATATCGCTGGCGCGATCCTGCACCGCCTGGAAGAGCACCAGGTTCACGAACTTGACGATCGGTGTCGCATCCGCGAGCTGGGTTACGTCCGGAAGGTCAAGCGCGGCGGCAACTTCCTTGACGTTATCTTCGCCGAGTTCCTTGAGAATGTCGCCAATCCCGGAAGCCATCGATTGTTCCGGGTAAATTTTGTTCATGACGGCGAGGATCTGGTTTGGATCCGCCACAACGGTCATCACATCCTTGCCCGAAACGAATGCCACCTGGTCAACGAGTTCCGGGTTTAAAGGATCGGCAAAAGCGACTTGAACGGTGTTTCCGTAAAGCGCGACTGGCACGCATTGGAATTGCCGGGCTGTGTCGGCTGGGATAGCCTGGATCACTTCCGGCAGCAGGTCCGCTTCTGAAATGCTCACTACTTCCGTCCCGAGATGGCCAGCGATGAGTTCCAGCATCGTGGGCATGTCGGCATAACCGGCATCCGCAATGATTTGCATGAGCGGCTTGCCTGATTTGCCATGCTCGGCAATCACCTCTTCGACCTGCATGTCGTCGAGGCGGCCTTGTTCGCGGAGGAGGCTGATTAAGGGATCGCTTGTATCTGCCATAATCAGGAAACAGGTGCGGCTTTGGCTGCTTCGATTTCCTGCAGTTTGGCCAGAATGGTTGTTGGGTCCTGGGCTTTGGTAATCACCTCATGCTGAGAAATCATGCCTGCGTTGTATTTATCCAGCAGGAAGCTGTCGAGTGTAACCATGCCGTATTTTGCGCCGGTTTGAATATCGGAGTTGATACGGAAGGTTTTATTGTCACGGATCAGCGCGCTGATGGAAGGCGTGTTGATCATGATCTCAAAGATTGCAACGCGGCCTGGTTTGTCCGAGCGTGGCACGAGCAACTGGGAAATGACCGCCTGCAGCACCGTCGAGAGCTGAATACGAATCTGCTCCTGCTGGTTCGTCGGGAAGGCGTTCACGATACGGTCAATGGTCTTCGCAGCACCGGTTGTGTGCAAAGTTCCGAAAACCAAGTGGCCCGTTTCAGCAGCCGCGATGGCGGCTTCCATGGTTTCAAGATCGCGCAACTCACCGACCAGGATTACGTCAGGGTCCTGGCGGAGCGCGCGGCGAAGAGCTTCAGCGAAGTTCGGCACGTCGACGTTCACTTCGCGTTGGGTGATCAACCCCTTCTTGTGTTTATGATAATATTCGATCGGGTCCTCAATCGTGATCAAATGAGCATCGTCACGTTCCTCGTTGATGATATTAATCATCGAAGCGAGGGAAGTGGTCTTGCCGGAACCGGTCGGGCCAGTCACGAGGATCAGACCACGCGGTTTCCAGAGCAACTCCTTGACGGACGGCGGCAAACCGATTTGTTCAAAGGTGAGGAGCTTGCTTGGGATTTGGCGCAAAACGAGACCGAAATTTCCTTTTTCTTTAAAGACGCTGACACGAAAGCGCGCCAATTCACCGAAAGCAAAACCGAAGTCCGCACCGCCGCGTTCCCGAACGTGCTGAATATGATCTTCAGAAGTGATACTGCGCATCAGCTCTTCGGTGTCTTCCGGCCGGAGGGGAGGGCCTTCCACCCGATGCAAAACACCGTGCAACCGAATTACAGGAGGAGTGCCAACGCGAATATGCAAGTCCGCGGCCCCTTCCGAGACCATCAGCTGCAACAAGTCCGACATCTGATACGACATATTTTCCTACTCTAAAAATCTGTTTTACTCCACTTCCGCCATGGTGGTGCGAATGACTTCGTCAGCCGTGGTTAAACCGGCCAGCACTTTCCGGGTTCCATCTTCGCGCAAGGTTCGAATTCCCATTTCGCGGGCCCGGGCACGCAACACGGTGGCGGGCACTTTTTCATAAATCAATTTTCGCGCTTCATCATCGATGACGAAGATTTCGAAAATTCCGAAACGCCCGCGGCAACCCGTCTGCTTGCAATCCGGGCATCCCTTGCCCTTGGAGATATTGGCGGAACTTGCGGTGGCTGGATCAATCCCCAGCGCGCGCAATTCGGTTTCGGGCGGCATGTAGGGAGCGGTGCATTTCTTGCAAATCTTTCGCACCAGCCGTTGCGCCATCAGGGCGCGGGTGGAGGAAGCCACAAGGAACGGCTTCACGCCAATGTCGATCAAGCGGGTGACGGCGCTCGGTGCGTCGTTGGTGTGCAGGGTGGAAAATACAAGGTGACCTGTAAGCGACGCATTGATCGCAATCGTGGCGGTTTCCAGGTCACGAATTTCCCCAAGCATAACCACGTTTGGCGCCTGGCGAAGCATCGACCGCAATGCAGCCGCGAAGGTGAATCCGATGGATTCATTTACCTGCACCTGGTTGATGCCGGCGAGTTGGTACTCAACCGGGTCTTCAACGGTAATGATCTTGCGGTCAGGGCGGTTAATGTAATTTAGACAGGAATAAAGGGTGGTCGTTTTGCCCGAACCCGTTGGGCCGGTGACGAGCAGAATGCCGTCGGGCAGCGCGATCAGGCGCTCGAACGTTTGCTGGTCATCCGTAAAGAATCCGAGTTCCGGAAGACCGAGCTTTAGGCCTTCCTTGTCCAGGATACGCATGACCACGCTTTCGCCATGGACGGTCGGAAGGACGGAAACGCGCAAATCGATTGTTTTGCCTCCCACCGAGGCCTGGATACGTCCGTCCTGCGGAATTCGCTTTTCCGCGATGGACATGTTGGACTGAATTTTCAGGCGGCTGACGATTGAGGCCTGGAGGCGTTTGGGAGGGTTTTGCATTTCGTGCAAAACACCGTCAATTCGGTAACGAACCCGAAACTTTTTCGCAAGCGGTTCAAGGTGAATATCCGAAGCGCGGGATTTGAAAGCCTCCACGATGATCGTATTCACCAGCTTGATGATCGGAGCATCCGCCTCAACCACTGGCCCTTCATCGGCTCCACCCAGGGTTCCGATGGCTCCAATCTCGACTTCACCTTCGGTGATGTCCTGGATCATTTTGCTGACACTATCGTCGCGAGCGCTGCCGCCACCTCCGTAATACTTGGAAAGTGCGGCTTCGATATCCTCAGGAGTGGCCACGCGGGATTCAACTTCCATGTTGATGGCATGTTGAAGGCCATCCAGTGCGTCGAGATCGGAAGGATCTGCAAGGGCGACAATTACCCCGGTATCTGTCTTGTAAACAGGCACGACATTGAAACGGCGTGCAATATGGCGTGGAATTGCCGCAATTGCGTCATCGGCAATCCGCATTTCACCGAGCGGAATGTATTCGACCCCGAGTTGGGCTGCCTTGGCCGCTGCGACCTGGGAGGAGGCGATCACGCCTTTCTTGACCAGAGTATCAATCACACCTTCGCCGGTGCTGTCCGCTTCGGCGCGGGCTTCGTCAATGTCCGTGGACATCAGGAGCCCCATATCCACCAATGTATCAATTAGATAATCGTCTTTCGCAGCCACATTTCACCTTTCCCTGTCGGGATAGTAACACGTTTTAAATTGGGATTTGCTGAATGTTAATGTCCGAACCATCAAAGTCAATCAATGCGCATTCCTCGGTTCAAATTTTCAGCATACCTTATGCCGAATTGAACCCGATCCCAATCTATCAAAACATTTTCAATGACTCACCACCACTCAATCGTACCGCACGCGCGGGTCGAGAACGCTGTATGCAAAATCGACTGCCAAGTTTAAGGCCAGCAGCACCCCAGCGTAAAGCACCACTAATCCGACAATCATAGTGTAATCCCTGCTCAATGAGCTGTTCACCAAAAACACGCCCAGGCCGGGAATCTGGAAAATATATTCAACCACAAAAGTTCCAGTCAGAAGATCGGCGAGCAGTGGGCCTGAATACGAAATTACCGGGAGCACGCCAAGTCGAAGGCCATGCCGCAGGTTCACCTGCAAATCACTCAAGCCCTTCGCGCGAGCCATGGTCATGAACCCACTTCCCAGCACATCGAGCATGCCTTCGCGCATCAGGCGGGCAATCTTCCCGGCAAAATAAATGCCCAGAGTAATCGTGGGGAGCACCAGGCTGGCGGGAGATTCCAACAGCCCGACCGGCAGCCATTTCAGCCGAATGGCAAACACCATAGCCAGCAGGGGACCAATCACCAGGGCGGGCACGCAGATAGCCAGGATCGCCAAAAAGCTTCCCGCCCAATCGATCCAATGCCCCTTCCGAACGGCGGAGTAAAATCCCAGTGGAATTCCGATTCCAATCGCAAAGAGGAATGAGCATCCGCCCAGCAGCATGGAATTCGGAAGCGCCTGCCGAATCACGTCATTCACGGTGTGATTGCGCTGTGTCATGGATGGGCCGAGGTCGCCATGGAGCAAATCCCATAAATAACGCCCGTATTGTTTCCAGAGCGGTTCATCGAGATGAAACTTCGCCTTGAGCGCTTTTTCAACTTCGGGCGAAGCAGGGACGCGCTCCTTATCGAAAGGCCCGCCCGGCGCCATTCGAACCAGTATGAACGCGAGAAAGCTGATCAGGACCATCAGCGGCGCCATACTTAAAATCCGTTTCAGATAATACATCCAGCGGGTCGGGCAACCTTAAAAACTTCCGGCGTGGGAGGCAATTCCAACTTCAAAGCTTTAATCGAGGGGATGCGCCGGTTGCGATTTTACAATGGTTCGGATTGGGTGTTCGTCGCGCGAATTGTTCCAGACTCCCGAAATCGTTTTTGGATCCCAAAAATTCATTCCGACATAAAGATACAACGGAACAATCGGAAGTTCGTCGCGGATTAAAATGGCTTCCGCCTCGGCCAGAACTTCGGCGCGCTTTTTCACATCCGCGGTTTTGTTTGCTTCGCGGATCAATGAATCGTAATGCGCATTCTTCCAACCGGTCCGATTGTTTCCATTATCGCTCATGAACATGTCCAGGAAGGTGTTAGGGTCGGAATAATCCGCAATCCATGAACTACGGCACACGTCATAATCCAGCGTGCTTTGCGCGTTCAAATACACCTTCCATTCCACCGAGCGCAGTTCCACCTGGATCCCCAATTCGCGTCGCCACATATCCTGAAGCTCAATCGCGATCTTTTCGTGATCACGCGAGGTATTAAACATGTATTCGAAACGGGGAAATCCTTTTCCGCCTGGATAACCTGCTTCGGCGAGCAGCTTGCGGCCCAGTTCAGGGTTGTATTCAAGACCTCTTGGAGAGGTGTATCCGGCGATCGGTGGCACGTAGAAATCTCCCGGCCGTTCCCCGCCCCGGGTGACCCTCTCGACGATCCGCTTTTTGTCTATGACCAGCGCAAGTGCCTTTCGCACACGAACATCATCGAACGGCTTGCGTGTGACGTTGTAGCGATAAAAATAACTGCCGAGGTAATCGAACATGTGAAACCATCGCTTATCCTTGAGCAGATCGAGCAGTTCAGAAGGGACTACATCCTTGTCCCAAACGATATCTGCCTGCCCCGTGACGAATAAGTTAATCGCGGTGTTCGGCGCATTTACGGGAAACAGATCGACAATGTTCATCCGCGTGTTGGCGGCATCCCAGTAAAGCGGATTCTTCTTCAACCGAATTTTATCGTTGAGCCGCCACTCCACCAATCCATACGCGCCGCTGACTGGGAGAGGGCGGGCCTTGAGCCATTTATCACCCAGCTTTTCAATCACTGTTCGGGGCACAACGGCCTGTGTGGGGAAGGCGCAGAGTTCGAGGAAGAAGGGCGTGGGATTCACCAGTTCGACTCGCAACGTGGAAGCATCGAGCGCTTTAATCCCAACATCCTTGCGGTCCTTTGTCCGGCCCAGGTTGTAGGCCTCAGCTCCTTTGATGTAGAACAAATTACCAACATAATCGGACCCGGTTGCGGGCTCCAGGACACGGAACCAGCTATACTCAAAATCGAAGGCCGTGATCGGTTCCCCTGTGGACCAGCGGGCATTATCCCGGATGTGAAACGTATAAACCTTTTTATCCTCTGAAACCTCCCAATGATCCGATAACGCCGGTTCGGCTTGCGCATCAACTGCGCTGAATCGAGTCAAACCTTCAAAGATCGATAAGACCGCACGCTCGTCCGGTTGCCCGGTCATGATTGCGGGGTCGAGAGATTCGGGTTCCTTGCCGTTGATGATTCGCAAGTCCGCCGGGTCCTCATTGAAAATGCAGCCTGTGAAAAGCATTGAAGCGCACGCAAGGAGGAGGAATAGAAAGCGAGTCGAAAATCGTTTAATGCAAAACAAGGACATTTCCGCGGTGAATGAAATCTGGTGAAAAGTTTGCCGCACCCCTCTCAGTGAAGCAACCCAAGAGAAATATAAAAAAAACCCCAGGGAGACCTGGGGCGTTTGTTCGAAAAGGCAAAATTTACTTCGCGCTGTTTGTTGCGGGAGCTGTACTGGCAGGAGTCGCTGCCGGCAAT
>JBQCGE010000188.1:0-4931 GCA_051955955.1 Verrucomicrobiota bacterium | reverse complement strand
TGGTTTTGCCTGAACCGGTGTGGCCGACGAGGGCAATTGTTTCGCCGGGCTCGGCCGAGAAATCGATATCATTGAGAATCCATTGATTTTCCGGGGTGGAATCGTAACGGAAAAACAGATGCTCAAAACGGACCGAGCCTTTGATGGGAGGAAGGGCTGTTGCATGCGGCGCGTTGATGATTTGCGGGGGAGTATCGAGCAGTTGAAATATGCGTTCTGCGCTGGCTGCGGTGGAGAGGAGGGAGTTGTAAAGATCGCCCATGGTTTGGATCGGGCCGAAAAACATGCTGAGATAAAGAATAAAGGCGGCGAGTTCACCAACTGTGATTTCACCCCGGAATACAAGCGAACTTCCGTACCCGAGAATAATGGCGGTGGCGATACCCGAGACAAGACCGACGAGCGGCATGTAAGTGTGAAAAATTTTGGAAGCGGCGAGTGCTCGTTCGGCGTAACCCTCGTTGATCAGTTCGAAATCGCGGAGGTTTTGTTCCTCACGTCCGAAGGCCTGAACGACACGGACGCCATTGATGTTCTCGGCGGTGGCGGCGGTGATGCGTGAGGATTGCTCCCGCATTTTTCGGTAAGCCCCCATGGCGTAAATCTGAAATACGCGAGTACCGATTGCGAGCGGCGGAATGACGGTAGCGACCGCGAGACAGAGCCGCCAATCGTATTGGGTCATCAGAATGACGACACCGACAAAAGTGAGAGCGCTGGAGATCATTTGATTTGCGCCCCAGGTGAGAATTCGATCGAGAGAGTCAATGTCCGTATCGGCGCGGCTGATGATCCTGCCCTGGTGGGTGCGGTCGAAAAAGCTGAGGCTAAGGCTTTGAATGTGTTCAAAAACGGCCATGCGCAAATCATTCATCGCACGTTGGCCGACATAAATTGCGCTCTTCACCTGAGCGATAGAAAGGCCCCAGCCGAGGAGAAGATTTGCGAGGTAAATTGCGCTGATCAGAAAAATACCGCGCATGGCCAGCTCGGGAGTGGTGATGGTGGTGAGATAACGATCAATGCCGACCTGGATGAACTTGGGACCCAGCAACTGTGAGGCGGTGGCGAGCAAGGTGAAAACGAGATTCCAGGCGAAAATTTTGCGGTAGGGACGTACATAGCTGACGAGGCGCTTGAAAAGAGCCTTGCTCATTTGCTTTTGCGCAAATGCCTCCTCGATCAAGATGTCGTCTTTTTCGGCCATTTACATGCGAATCTGTTTTTCAAAAATCTCGGAGTAATAACCGGAGCGCTGGATCAATTCATCGTGAGTGCCCGTTTCGACCAGGCGGCCTTCCTTCAGGACCAGAATTTGGTCGGCATGACGAACGGTGGAGAAGCGATGGGCGATGATAAAGGTGGTGCGTCCAGTGCTGAGATTTGCCAGGGCTGATTGAATGGCGTGCTCCGTTTCCGAATCGACGCTGGCGGTGGCATCGTCGAGAATTAAGAAGCGAGGATTCATCAGGAAAGCGCGGGCAATGGCAATCCTTTGCTTCTGCCCGCCGCTTAAGGTGATGCCGCGTTCCCCAATGACTGTGCGGTAACCATTCTCGAGCGCGGAAATAAACTCGTGCGCCTGTGCGGCACGGGCGCATCGCTCGATTTCATCCATTGCGGCATCAGGCCGGCCATAAGCAATGTTCGCGGCAATCGAAGCACTGAAAAGAAAGGTGTCCTGGAAGATAATTCCTGTACTTCTGCGCAGTTCCTTGAGGTCGAGTTCCTTCGCGTCGATGCCATCGATTAACACACGTCCGGCAGAAGGGTCATAATAACGGGGGATGAGATGGGCAAGCGTGCTTTTGCCGGAACCGGTCGGGCCGACGATGGCATGAGTTTTTCCCGCCGCGGCGATGAAAGAGACATCGCGGATGGAAGGTTTGCCTGATTGATACTCGAACGAAACATTTTCAAAGACGACTTCGCCACCGGTTGGTGGAAGATGTTTCCGTCCACTTTTCAGACGGGCTGGTTCGTGCAAAATTTCGAGAATCCGTTCGGCGCTGGCACTGGCATTTTGAATGATGTTGGTGAACTGCCCGATTGAACCCATGCGGTTGCCAATCGCGAGCAGGTAGAAGATTACTTTGACGAGATCACCAAGCAGGAGTTCCTGCTGGATGACCTGGCGGCCGCCGACCCAAAGGACCAGCGGAAGGGCGAGTCCGAAAAGGAATTGGGCAAAGGGAACGCGAGCAGACCAGTAGGAAACTGTGCGCATGATCGTATCGACATACACGTCGCGTTTCGCCGTGAACTTGCGCACTTCGTTGGATTCTCGGGCAAACGCTTTCACCACTCGAACTCCGGCAATGTTTTCCTGGACTACGGTGGTCATTTCCCCGTGGAGGTCGTGGACCTTACGCCATTGCGGCTGCAATTTCCGTGAGTAATAGACCAGCAACGACGCAGTAGGAATAACCGTGGCCAGGACGATCAGAGAAAGGCGCGGGCTGATCAACCAGATTAAACTGAGCGTCGCGAGGAGGCTGATGACGATATCGACTGCCATGAGGAGACAGGCGAAGAAAAAATCCTGCAAACGCCAGACGTCCGTTGTGGCGCGTGAGATCAATTCGCCTGAACTGGTGCGGTCATGATAACTGAAAGAGAGGCGTTGCATCGCGTCATACACGGCACCGCGGATGTCATTTAATGTGTCCTGAACGAGGCGATTCCGGGAGGGGCCGAGGAGGTGACCCACACCGGCGCGAATGAGGACGAGCGCGACGAAGAGGGAGACATAAGCATTGCGGTCAAAGTAAGCGCCCCATTCCAAATGCCATCGCAAATTGGTGACCGCATTGCCGATCAATTGCGGGAGGCTCATTTCGATGGTGATGTTGACGAGGAGCAGGAAAATGCAGAAGGCGATCCTGCCGGGATATTTGCCCATGTAGGCCAAGACCGCGAGCAGGCTGCGAAAAGCCCTGGATTTCTTCTTCTCCATTGACGCGAACAAAGGGGTAAAGTGCGCGGGGAATGGAACGGAATCAAGTTTCGGTGGGACTCGTCCTTTGTGATTTCAGAAAATTTTGCCTATGATTGGCAAAAGATTAAATTCGTGGTTGTTTAAAGAGGTGGAAGCCACTGGGTATGCCGGTCGAATTTAAGGATTATTACAAAACTCTCGGGTTGGGACGGGAAGCGACTCAGGATGATATTCGAAAAGCATTTCGCAAGCTCGCGCGCGAGTATCATCCGGATGTAGCGAAGGACAAGAAGTCAGCCGAGGAGAAATTCAAGGAAATCAACGAAGCGTATGAAGTGCTTGGTGACCCGGCCAAGCGGACGAAGTACGACACGCTTGGGGCGAATTGGAACCAACCAGAGCCGCCTCCGGGGTGGCAACAGGCAGGGCGTGGTTTCCGTGGCGGAGGTGCGCAACCGGGCGGGCAGGAGTATGAATTTCATTTTGGGGGGACCGGGTTTAGCGACTTTTTTGAACAGTTTTTTGGCGGGCGTCGGGAAGGAGGTTTCAGCGGGTACCAGGATTTCACCGGCGGGCAGGGGCGCGGCGCGCCGGGACCGATGCGCGGGAATGATGTGGAAGGGGACATCATGGTGACCTTGAACGAAGCGTTTTCCGGTTCGGTGCGAAGCATTTCTTTTCAGCGGATGAACCGTGAAACGGGCCAGGTCACTTCGGAATCTTTTCGGGTGAGAATTCCAGTGGGGGTGCATGAAGGGCAACTCATCCGGGTACCGGGGAAAGGAGAGCAGGGGATCAATGGCGGGCCGGCCGGGGATTTATTCCTGCGGGTGCGGTTTGCCCAGCATCCGGAATTTCGAGTGCGCGGGGCGGATTTATATTACGTCGTGGACTTGGCTCCATGGGAAGCAGTATTGGGAAGCACGGCGACCATCCCGGCTTTGGATGGACCAGTGACGGTGAAAATTCCGGCCGGGGCGAACAATGGGCAGCAACTTCGAGTGCGAGGAAAGGGGTTGCCCGCAAACGGCAATCAACGGGGGGATATTTACGCGGAATTGTCGGTGCAATTACCGACTCAAGTGAGCGAGGAGGAGAAAAAGCTTTGGGAACAATTGGCCAAAGTCTCGAACTTTAACCCAAGGAAGACATCGTGAGTGAAAGTGACACCTGGAACACAAACATGACCGTGCAGGTCATCGATGCGCACCCGGGCGTTTCCTACAGCCTCGAGGCGGCAGCGCACCTGACGGGTATATCGCGCAGGAGTATTTTGCTTTATTGCAAATCGGGGCTGGTGAAACCGATTTCCGACCCGGAGTTTGACGCGCTGACCTTCGATGAACAGGCGATTTACATGCTGAGAAAAATCGAGTTTTTGCGGACGGCTCATGGAGTGAACCTCGCAGGGATCAAAATTATTTTCGATCTGATGCAGGAGCTTCGGCAGATGGAGAGCGAGATGCGGTTTCACCAATTTTATTGAAAGGGGATTTGGGGATCGAAATCAGAGCCGCAACACGGGGGGATGTTCCGATTATTGCGGAATTTATTCGCAAGCTGGCGGAGTACGAGCGGTTGGCGGACGAAGTTGCGCTGAGTAAGGCGCAACTTGAGGAGACACTTTTTGGGGAGCGAAAATTTGGGGAAGTGCTGCTGGCTTATGTTGAAGGCAGCCCGGTGGGGTTCGCGATTTATTATTTTGGTTACTCAACTTTTCTGGCGCAGCCCGTTTTCTATTTAGAAGATCTTTTTGTGCTGGATGCATTCCGACGCAAGGGAGTCGGGAAGCGGTTGTTCGGAGAATCACTGGAGATTGCACGGAAGGAAAGGTGCGGGCGTTTTGAATGGTCGGTGCTGGATTGGAATCAGTCCGCGATTGATTTTTATGAATCGATTGGAGCGCGCGCGCAAAAGGAGTGGGTGCGGTATCGGCTGGAGGAGAAACAGATCAAGGGCTTGCTGGAGGGTGGATTTTCCTGAAGGATGGAAC
>JBQCGE010000187.1:0-5913 GCA_051955955.1 Verrucomicrobiota bacterium | reverse complement strand
TTCTTATACAAATGCATTTTGCGGGCTGAGGTTTCCAGTTTTACGTCCGCGATGATCTTCATTTTTTTGCCATGCGCCCGGCCGTACTGCTTGAGACGTTTACTGAAGTCCAGTTCCTCAGTCACAAATAAATCGGTGCTGAACCCTCCAATCTCCCGAAAGGCCCTGGCTTCACAAAAGATAAACGATCCGGCTGCCCACTTGTTAATCCTGCTGACTAAGTTCCAAAGCGCCACAATGATCATCGCAAAAGGCCGATGCTCGTCCAGCTTCACAAGGCAACCGCCTCCGATGAATCGAGAGCTCTGAATTACTTGCACCACTCGTTCGAACAATTTCTCGCTGGGGAAAGAGTCCGCATCCACAAAGACAAGCCAATCGCCTGTTGCAATGCGGGCGCCGCCGTTGCGGGCTCGTGAAATTTGATTGATCGGCTCAAAGGCCACAATTGCTCCGTTCTCACGGGCGACTGCGGCGGTCCGGTCGGTCGAATTGTTATCGCAAACGACCAACTCAGTTTCAATCCCGTTCCGCTCAAACGCAGATGCGGCCTTCCTGATGGCGGCCAGGGAACGGGGCAATAGTTTCTCCTCGTTGAAGGCCGGGACGATGATGGAAATCTTCATCATTGAGTTAGACCGAGCACCGGCGGGCAACGCTCACGACAGTTCAACCTGCATGCGTGGCCACGATCGCGGGTTCCGCACCAATCGTCCCGTCCAGTTCTTTTAGATACTCCGGCGAGCTGACGCGCTTGAACTTTTGATAGGCTTCACGCAGGCGGTCCTCAATCGCGACCATCAGTTCATCATCGTGGGCTTGCGATTTGCGTAAATAATTTTCGAGGTATTCTATATGGCGTTTCCAAAGTTGATGATCAACTTGTTGCCTGGCCGAAAGTCGGTCCCGATACCAATCACTGGCAAGCAATGATTCCCGAGTGAAAAGCTGGCGAATTTCCTGGTCGTCCAACGTTTTCCCCTCGTACTGGCCATGTGCCATGATGTGCAACAAAGCTTTCAGCGGAGGGCAGGCATTCGCGACGGTTCCGTCATTAAAATATGCTTCGGCAACGCGCTTCTGGGTTGAAACAATGTTGTCCATCCCATCGGCAAACACGTCATAATCCTGCAACTCAGGCTTAAGCATCTCCTGGGTGAAAACGACGTGAGGATGATTAAAGACGCGACCAAAGAAATGGATTACAAACTGCAGTGTTATTCGGTAGCCGAGGCGGCTCGCGAGCACCGGTTTGCCATTGTGCTCAAAATCCTGGCACTTCTCGAGGTAACCACCCCGGATCAGGTATTTCGGATCCCGTTCCTCTTCGCTCATGCGTGACCAGATCTCGGGAATTAAAAGGCTGACGTCGTGGTCCACCCGCATCCTGGGGCCGACATAACCCGCGGCAGTGACAAATCCATTCGCTCCCGTCAAAAGGTAAGAAACGAGCGCAGCATTCAAATCATACACCGCCGGCAGCGCATTGAACGGTCCCTTGGTGAGGGCCCCTTCCGAACCGGCTCCGGTCGTTGAAGGTGATTTGCCGGTCATCGAACAAATGTATTCCATGAACAGCTCGGGCAATTCCATGTAATGGACAGGGTTATAAACCGCGAGCGGTCGGATTTTGGATGCCATGTCGGGCGGATTATTTCTCCGGCCCGGGACAACGGCCCCGACAGGTGTATAGACCGGCTCGTTCAATGGCAGTCGGCGCAGTAAAAGCGCGGAAAGTTCGCCCAAATATTTCTCCATCGGCCGGACCAGATCCGGACGTACCTGCAGATATCGAGGGTTTTTGGAAGGCTTCCCATCGACAATACGCGGATGCGCCGAACTGACGAAATACTTGTGGCGCGTATCATGCGCTGCATTCAGGATCAGTTGCTGCATCGGTTCACTGAACTCGCTGAAGCCAATAGCGTCTTCAATGATTGATTTCGCATCTTTGCGGGTAAGCGGCTCGAAGTTGGAAAAGAAATTCCCCCCCTTCGAGAAATCGATTTCGGTTTGCTTGTCATAACCGCGATGGATGGCATCATCCGGTCGTTGGAAGAGCCGGGATTCGCAATTCACGACAAACTTCGATGACAGGTTATCCCTGGTTTTGAAGTTCTTCAGCCGGGCGGCAGGCACCACCACAGAGGCAGTAATATCGTCCTCGGCAGAAATTTTGGCTGCGGGATGAAAGTCCTTGCGCAGTCCAAAAGTCCGCCAACTACCATCGCGTTCATACCCGACGCGCAAGTAGTTCGTCACCAGCTTGCGGTTTTCAAACTTCAATTCATTACCCGGAACGCCATTAATGATATCGACACTAAAATGTTCGCGCCAATTGCCGCCCCATTCCTGCCGATAAAACCGCTTCACCACAAAAACCAGCTCCTTGATATGTTGTGGCACCGAGGCTAGCCAGTCGTTGTACTCCGCGCTGTATTCCGCTTCTGAAGGAGTCAGCAGCTTAATGACAGAACCGAGTGAACGTTCATGGCTGAGAATGCCCCGCTGATCCTCGCGGTTGAGCTCGGGCTTAAAACGATTTGAGTAATCTTTATTGATTAACTCCGCCACCACATCGAAATCCTTCTGGAAATCGGCGACAAAGATGGGGCCGTGGATGATCGCATCAGAAATTGATTTGGATATTTCGGATTTTCCACCGCCAGAGACCGTGCACGGTTTGTGGCAAAGCAATCCTTCCGCAACTGTCCCCACTAATCGCCAGTTTTTGGACCCGGGCACTTTTTCCATGTGGATTTTGTATCCGGAGGGACGGACGTAAGTTTTACCTGCGAGGAGAGGAATGCATTTGTGGGTTGCACCGGCACTCCAGGTCACCGTCTGCTTTGCGAGGTCAAAGTGGACATCCTCGGGAACATAAACGATTTCGGGGTAACGAGCATCAACGCCGTAACCTTCCGGCTTCATTTCGATCAAGGCGCCGTAATTCCGCAGCACTTCAGGAAATGAGTGCCCCATCCGCTTGACATGCAAAAAGCCGCTGAACTCTTCTCCCAAATCATAGCTCGGATAAACCAGGGCACCGCCCGCATGCTCTTCCTCACATAATCCAATCAAGTTGGCTGAAAAGCTGATCTGGGTTTTGACCTCCTTCTTGCAATATCCGAAGTAGTTGTCAGCGATGATGGTCACCATCACTCCTGAAGCATCGCGGCAGGTTACTTTGAACGCGCTTCCGTTGTTATACTTCTCATCCTCACGCGACCAGCACATGCCATCGCGCTTTTGGCGCGGCGTGGCAGCATCGACATGCGGCAGCCCGAGTTCCTTTTTCGTGCAGTTGATGAGATGAGGCGCCAGCACAACGCAGCCGGTCGTTCCGGTCCAATGCTCAACATCGAGACCAGCATCGTTTCGGGCCAGGAAGGGATCGCCACCGTTTCCGAAGATGTTCTCAACGAAATCGAGATTTGAGACCAGGCTGCCCGGAACGAAAAAGCGGGTTTCCATCGATTTTTTGGAAATGAATCCTGGCACTTCAGGGCAAACGGTCGGCCTGAGCAGTAAGGAAACAAACAATTCCGCGGGTTTGCTTTGGTTCGACGTAAATGGCAGGCGCAGCAACTCGCGAGGTGCCAAAAATGCGCGATTAAAAAGCTGAACAAAAACTTCTTTGGGTACTCCCATCTTGTCGTCGGGAATAGGCAGCCCGCCTTCAACCACATGGAAGATTCCCTGCGTGGTTCGCCGATCGCTCTTGGGATTGTGCAGCACCCCCTGCTTCACCTTGTAGGAGCTGATGATGTCCGAAAAAAATTCATCCCCGTTGAATGGAATTGAGAGCGTCTTGGCCACCCCCGCTTGATCCAGGATCATGGTACGCTCTGGGAGTTTGGCGGCTCCTTTTGAGAAGTATCGGTCCAGGAATTGTTGAATCCGTCGATCGCACGGTGCGAGTTGGGTTTCCTCCTCCTGATCTTCCCGATGATTTAAAATTGCCCTCGCGACGTCCTGAAATTCCGACTCCGAATTGCTTTCAACAGGAACGCACCCCAATGCGGCCAGTTTTAGATTAACAGCGTGAATGACTTGTTCCTGTTGCGATTGCGAATGAATCAATTCTGTTCCGTGCATATTAATACTGCTGCTCAAATTTCAGGATAAAGGAATGCTCTCCACTCCCGAAGCGTGTAAAATCTCGTTTCTTAACCGGACAAGGCAAGAAAATTCAAAGGGTACGTAAAAAAGGCGCTCCGAAGAGCGCCTTTGAATTCGATTTTAGGCCAGGTCGCTTAGTTCAACGGGCTGGTCTTGTCGTTACCAGGGATGGTAATACGATTTTCGATGTCGTCCGTATCGCGAAGAGCATTCTTGAAACGTGAGGCGCTCAACTGTTGAACGCTGCCGTCACCCATGCAGATGTTGCCGTTTTCGTTGTGCAAGTCTTTGCTCCAACCAACTACCGCGTTGGTTCCAAGGCGGCCAACTTGTCCGGCAGCAGCGAAAGTAGTGCGCTTGAAGCTGTAAGGAGGTGCATTGGACACAATCACGTTACGGTCACCAGCGAGGAAAGCCTGAGGCTTGGTTTCATCAGCAGCAACAGCGATGAAATAGCTGGAGTTATTATTGTGGTTAAATGGAGTAACAGTGGCACCACCTGCACCAGCGGGCTTCACAACCGCGAAGCTGTTCGCATCATCCGGATTATCCGAAGGGCATTGAACGATCTTGGGAGTGCTCAATTCATTTGAGAGCACTGAAAGATGACGCCATGCGCGAGGATCGTTGGCTTCATTTGCAGTGGGAATATATTCCTGTGAACCGCCATCATTGGTGCTCAGGTTCATTGGGAAACGATCCTGGTTATCCGTGGCAAAAATACGGAAGGCCAGACCAACGTTCTTAAGATTGCTTGTGCACTTAATGCGTTGGGCCTTGGCTTTGGCTTTGGCCAGAGCTGGGAGCAACATGCCCGCCAGAATTGCGATAATAGCGATAACGACTAACAGCTCAATGAGCGTGAAAGCCCCGACTTTGTTTTTGCGAAAAACGCTGTTCATAATTTTATCCGGTTACTTTGGGTTACGGTGGCGGCACTCTAATCAAACCCTCTTCAGAGTGTCAACGCCTATTTCTGAACTTTCTTTAGCAGAGCCAATGCCAAACTGCATTCCTGCCCTAAACAGTTCAAAAAACGTGAATTAATGGCTTTTTAAAGGCTTTTGCGTCGAATTTTCACGCACTATGCGTGATCCCCACACGCGGTTTTAACGCCTCTTTTCAATCGCCTGAAATACCCCGCTTCCAGCGCAGTTTTAGCAAGGTGGAATCGATCTGTTCAGGCACCATCAAGTCGCTTGCACCCAGAAATTCGCGCGCCCTTTTCATCCGCTCCGCGAGTTGGAAAAACTCAGCCAAAAGCTGTAAATCCGTTTCCAGAAACTGGCGTGAGAAGGCATCAACTTTCTCCAGATTTTCAGCCAGGATTTCTGATAACTCATTCGATTGCCCGCGTAAAAATGAGCCGAGCTGATTCAGGACCAAGCTTTTCCGGACAGAAACGGTGCACTGAAGTCTTCGACTATTAGAACCGAGTTCAATCGGAAGTTCCAAAACAGTTTTGAGCGCGCGTTCAGAAATCCAAAGCGCGCGTCCCAACGCGAGCAACGTCCGGCGACATAGGCCATAGTTTTTGAAGGCGCCGATCCAGGTTTGGCCCTCCGTTGAGTTCACCCCATGCTTCAATTCGATGTAAACACCAGTTCTTTCGGGACGAATGCCAAAATACGCATAGCTCGGAGTCGAGGTGAGCGCGCGATTAAATTTAGGACGCAACTCGCGAATCTGCTCAATTTCGATTAATTGCGCTTCTTCGGCGGTGCTGCAGGTGCGCCACGATATGTTTTCTGTTTCGTGAATCAGCCGGATGATTCGGCGCGGTTCGCGTTC
>JBQCGE010000186.1:0-3899 GCA_051955955.1 Verrucomicrobiota bacterium | reverse complement strand
CAGAGTTGCGACGAAGAGAGTTGGCCTACCGTCACACAACCAAGCCGCCGCAGGTTAAAGACCGATCCGTGATCCTTGTCGACGACGGGGTGGCTACAGGTTCCACTATGTTGGCTGCCATCAAAGCAGTGAAAAACGCGGGTGCATCGTACGTGATGGTGGCGGCGCCTGTCATGGCGCGTGGCACTGTATCGAAGCTCCGCAAAGAGGCGGATGAAGTGGTAGCCTTATCGACTCCTGATCCTTTCGAGGGAGTTGGTCGATGGTATCAGAATTTTACCCCAACGACCGACGATGAGGTGCGAGAACTGTTGCGAATGGCCGACCTGCGTGAAACCGAGAAGGTGAAGCTGGCACATTCAGCGGGTGTGCGCCCTGGTGCTTACGCTCCTTCTCCAAACCAAGGTTTTGAGGTGCCATGAAAATGACAGAGCGAACCCTCTCGGATACCGTGCAGATTGTTGAAAACAAAGAGGTTGGTCGTAATTCCTACGAGGTCTGCGCAACTGCACTGGCCACCTATGATGAGACCTGCGGCCGGATGCAAGTTGTGCTCGATAGTTTCGTGCGGCGTTTTGAAATGCGCGGTCACGACGAAATATTACGCCCTGCCTGGTTACCTCGAAGTGATAGCGTCGTAACTCATCTCTCGCTTGACGAAGCGCCGGAGGCAGCCAGGGAGATACTTGCAAGTTGGGCTCACAAGGTGCGCAACTCCATCCCTGGATTGAGTGAATGGGGCCCGGAAGCTGCGTGGCTGCATGGTGCGCAAGAGAAGAAATTTAACTTCAACGACGTTCAGGTTTCGTGAACTGGAAGTCACAGGTTTAACCCTACTGGCCGTCCACTTCGAATATATTCAGGTTAAGCAAGAAGTTCATATCTTTTACGGACATTTTTGAAAGACGCGCTTTTTTATTCATTCCGATTGAATAAGCTAGATTTTCGTCAAAAGAGATGGAGGAAAACACCGACACGGCTAACGCTCGAGTTCGGATCCTGGTTGTCGAAGACGACTTGGGCCAGTGTTCTCTTTTTAAAAGTTACCTGCTCAAAAACCACCCCGATCAGTTTGAAGTCACATGTGCTTCTGATTTGAAACAGGCTGTTGAGAAGTTAAAACTTTTAATTTTTGATGCAGTGCTTCTGGATCTCGCACTCCCAGACAGCAAAGGGCGTGAAACCTTCGATAAAGTGAACGAAGCCGCACCAGAGAGTGGAATCGTAATTCTCACTGCCCTCGGTGACGAAGAGACTGGGATCCAGTTGGTCAAAGATGGCGCCCAGGATTTTTTACCCAAACTAAGTTTGGACGAAAGCCTTTTAAGTCGCGCGGTGCTCTATGCTGTTGAACGCAAAAGGTTGCGGCGTGCTCTCCAGAAGCGCACTTGGAAATTAGAAGAAACAATTGAGGATCTGGAAGAGTTTTCATACACGATTACGCATGATTTACGCGCGCCGTTGCGTGCCATCTCAGGCTTTGCTGATCTTATTGAGAAGGCGTGTTCCGAGGATCGTCGCATGGAAATACGCGACAGCATCCAGCGAATTAAAGAAGCGGCCGACCGGATGGATCGATTGATTCGGGATGTGTTGTGCTTTACCCGGGTAGCGCAAGACATAGAGGAATTCGAAACTGTGGACCTTGAGAAAGTACTACGGGACGTTGTTCAGGATTACGCCGCGATGACATTGCCCCATGTCGAACTTTCCGTCGAGCGTCCTCTCCACCCGGTTATAGGCAGTTACGTTCTCCTGGTGCAATGCCTTGCAAACCTGCTGGAAAACAGCGTCAAGTTTGTCGCTGAAGGCGGAAAAGCGCAAATCCGCATTTGGACAGAAAAGGTGGATGGCTCCGTTCGCGTTCACGTTCAGGATAGCGGAATTGGAATCCCCCCCGAATTTGCGTCAAAGATATTTTCTCCGTTTCAAAGAGGACACGCGAATGCGGGGTATGAAGGAACGGGTATTGGACTGGCGATTGTAAAAAAAGCTGTTGCAAAAATGCACGGTACCGTGTCGATGAAATCCGAGGTAGGCAAAGGGACTACATTCACTTTGGAATTCCCCGAAGCAGTCTTGCCAATTGCGGTTCAGCAAAAGGCTCAGCCACCTACTCCCGCCCCTTCGGCTATGCCGGCCATTACGCCTTTAAAAAACTGGAAAATTGGTTCGGCTCGGGAAGATTTTGTCATCCTGTTGGTTGAAGATGAACAGACCGATGCTGTCCTGCTGCAAATGGCATTCAAGAAAGCCGGGCTGTCCGGCACGATTAACTGGGTTAAAGATGGCATGGAAGCCATTGAATACCTCGAAGGTTCCGGCAATTTCGCCGATCGTACTCGATATCCAGTACCTACCATCATTATCCTTGATTTGAAGATGCCGCGGGTAACAGGACTGGAATTGCTCGCGTGGCTTCGGCAAAAACCGGAATTCGCTATGATCCCCACGGTGGTGCTGAGTTCTTCCCAGGTCGTGGAAGACGTGCAGCGCGCCTACGAGTTGGGTGCCAACAGTTACATGGTGAAACCTGTAAATTTTCAAGGTTTGTCCGAAATGCTCAAAATCATCTACGATCATTGGAAGCTAGTCATCAGGGTGTTGCCCGCAGCAACCGTGGAAAAATCATGCATCACAAAACCGATCCCAAAGGAGCAGGTGCTTTCATCACAGCAGTAGGAATTGCGATGGATGTGACCAAACCCACGGAGTTAATTCAGCAAAGGTTGGAGGCGGGACTCCCATTCGAAGAAGCGCGCTGGCGCTGGTCGTTTTCCGCCGAATGCAGTAGACGGCGCTTACTATCGCCACTGAAGCATCGGTGATCCCGACTGATACGATATTTCAGGCGCTTGCCATTGCCCTGATGGCAGGAGAAATCGTCTCCTGACTGACTAGTCGAATGGCGGTTCCTGTGTTTTAGGTCATGCCCATGACCTCCAGGAGGGGCGGTTTTAACGTGGTCTCTTAAGAGCGCTCGATGGAGCCATATTTCGATTTCACAATTGACAGGCTAGTTTTTACCGGGCGAATTTTCTCAACCCACGAATTGCTCTCTTGCGATGATCGTAGGCCCTGGTGTATTTTGCGGCCCAGTGCGAGCGATGAAGTTTTGATTTTTCTGACAGAAGGTCGATCTCACTCTGATGCAGTCTGTTTCACTCGCTGCATTAGGAGCACAAACCAACGCTCTCTCTTGTGAAGTGGTTTGGAATGAAGGCATGCCGGTGTGGCGAAATGGCAGACGCACAGGACTTAAAATCCTGGGAGGGTTAAACCTCGTGTCGGTTCGAGTCCGACCACCGGCACCACTCGTAAAACCGTGAAAGTTCACCTGAATTGCACTTGGCGAACGCGATTTAAAACAGCGGTGTTGTTCAGAGAGTTCGGATTATTTTCGGAGGCGGAAGAATTTCATCGGGTCGGCCACTGAGGTATTTGTATAACCACTGGTTGCACCTATTATATCGTTGAAAGGACCCGTAGGAGTGGGAGCCCATTGAAGGATGCCGCCGCCAACCCACTGAATCGTCAGGCCGTTTCCGGAAGGTTGGGCTACCAAGCCGGGCAGAGCAGGGATCAATGCGAGCCCGTGGTAAGAACCGGAGCTAACACTCGTCGCCCCGGGGTCCGAAATGGTCACGTTGGCCTGGCCGTAGGTATTATCGCCCCAACTCACGATCTGACCGTTTTTTTGAAGCGCGTAGGAATGGAAATCGCCAGCGGCGATTGCAACTACATTTGACAGACTTGTGGGCACATTGGTCTGGCCAAACGTATTATCGCCCCATGCGGTCACCGTCCCATTCGAGCGCAAGGCGACACTGTGCAGATATCCCGCCGCAATGGCAACGGCATCGTTCAGAGATTCTGGCGCAGTTGTCTGACCATATCTA
>JBQCGE010000185.1:0-3129 GCA_051955955.1 Verrucomicrobiota bacterium | reverse complement strand
TCCTTCAATTGTGAAATGCCCGTTTCAATTGGGAAAATTTCCGGGCCGGCGAATGCAAATTGCGCCTTGCCCTTATCCGCCGCGAAAATTCCCACCGGCAGAAACAAAAGCGCGGAAAATTTCCCCACCCGGGCTCTATGTCTGTGCTCCATGTTTAGGAAAGCTTAAAACGCCTCTGGTAAAGTGCCAGCCCGAAAAGGAGGTTCGCGTGCGCAGAATAAATATTATAGCCCTCGCACCTTCATTCCCCGCGAAAGCTCAGGAGACAGATCAGTTCGCAAGCTGGAGTTCCAGCCAGAACCGGCTCCCCTCACCCACATTCGATTCCACGCCCACGCGTCCGCCCATCCGTTCAACCGCCTTCCGAACGATGGTCAGCCCAATCCCCGTCCCTTCGAAATCATCCGATCCATGCAACCGCTGGAACATATTGAATATTCGCTTTTTCCCTTCCTCGGAAATCCCAATGCCATTGTCCTCAAACCAAATCCGCGCGAATAAATCACGTCTTTCGGACCTGACGCGAACGCGCGGTCGGGTTCCGGGCGGCACAAACTTCACCGCGTTTGTCAGGATATTGGAAATGCATTGGGTCAATGCCGCCGAGTTGGCCAGCACCAAAGGCAATGGGCCGTCAATTTGAAGTTCAAGAGCGCTGCTTCTCAGGTGTGGATAGCTATCGACGATCTCGCGAATGAGTTGTTCCACGTCGGTGCTTTGCAGCGGCATTTCACCTCGGCTGATCCGGCTGTAGTTCAGCACATCCTGAATCAACCGATCCAGCCGACCTGCCGATTTTGTAATACGGGTGAGGTAACCCTTCGCTTCTTCAGGCAACAGTTCGCCGTAATCCTCCTCTAACAGCATCGAAAATCCGCTCATCGCGCGCAACGGAGCCCGCATATCATGCGCAATGCTGTAGCTGAAAGCCTCCAGTTCAGTGACCGTCTCCCGCAACTTCGCAGTTCTTTCCTGAATCGTTTTTTCCAGTTTCTCCTCGGCCCGTTTCTGGTCATCAATATCCGTCGAAGTGCCCACCCACTTCAGGATGCGGCCTTTCTCATCCCGCACCGGAAATGCTCGCGCGAGGAACCAGCGATAACCGCCGTTCTGCTTGCGATATCGCACCTCGTTCTGAAACGCGTTGCCACTGGCCAGCGCATGGTTCCACGCTTCAAGCGTTCGCCGCAAATCATCCTCATGCACGATCGCATGCCAGGAACGGTCACCGTTCGGCTCAAACCCGGTGAACTCAATCCAGCGCCGGTTAAAGTATTGTAGTTCCCCCGCCGCATCCGTCGTCCAAACCATTTGCGGCAGCAACTCGGTGAGCAGCCGAAACTGAAACTCGCTTTCCCGCAGCGCCACTTCAGCTCGTTTATGTTCCGCCAGCTCCTTCCTCAGTTCGCGATACAATGTCGCATTGTCCATCGCCACAGCTGCCTGCCCCGCGACGCCCGTCACAATGTTCTCCGATTCCTCGGTAAAGACCCCGCGGTCCGGATGCCCAAAGAAAAGTCCCCCCAACACTTTCCCTGTCCGTGAAATCACCGGAACGGCAAGATAGCTCCGCACTGGCAAATGTCCTTCAGGCATCCCGTGGAACGGAGGGTTTTGCCCATAATTGGGAGACTCGGTCACATCCTCATAACGCACCACACGTTCGCCGCGAAAGGTAGGTCCGAAAATTGCCGTGTTCCGGGGATGACCAAACTTATCGAAAGCCTCCCGCGGGGCGCCCGACAATGTATATAAAAGATAATCCTCTCCCTTATCATTCTTACGATTATAGAAAAATGCACCGAACTTTGCCCCGCTTAGTTCCGTCGCCACATCGGTCACCTTTTGAATCAGACGATTTAAATCCAGCTCAGCAGCGAGCATCGCGCCTGTTCGGTTTACTACTTCCAGATGATGCGTTCTCCGGGAAAGGACTCTCTCAGCACGTTTCTGTTCCGTGATGTTGCGGGCGATTTTCGATGCGCCCACGATTTTTCCCGTAGGATCATAAATTGGCGAAACGCTCAGCGACACATTCACAAGTGTGCCATCCTTGCGCTTGCGAATAGTTTCGTAATGTTCGATCCGCTCCCCCGATCGAATTTTGCCCAGAATCGCAGGTTCCTCATCCTGCTGATTTTCCGGGATGAGAATGGTAACGGGCTTGCCAATCACCTCTTCGGCCGTGTACCCGAAGAGTTTTTCCGCGCCTCTGTTCCAAGTTTGAATTACCCCGTTCAAATTCTTGCTCACGATGGCGTCTTCGGATGACTGGACAATTGCAGCCAGCTGCTGGCTCGCCCGCCGGGCTTCGCTGAAATCGCTAATATCTACCAGCACATTTAATGCGCCGATGATCTTACCCTGTTCATCCCTTATTGTTTCCGGATGTGGTAACACAAGGTTTCGTGTGCCGTCCGGCTTCTCAATAATGATTTCCCGTCCTCGGATCGACTCTCCCTCCTGGATGGCTTTCGCCATCGGGCATTCGGAAAGCGCTAACGGTGTTCCATCCGGCGTATAAATCTTCCATGATCCACACCACAGGTCCCGGCCTCGTTCCGGCACACGTCCCCAAAGCTGAACCGCCGCCTTATTGAAAAGCGTAATCCTCCCTTCCGCGTCGCAGGCGTACACCGCGGCGGGAAGTTTACTGAGTATCTGGAATCGATTTTCGACTTTCGAAAGTTCGCGTTCGGAACCGCCTTCCCTCTCGATCACCTCTCCAGCAAGTTCTCCATAAATCTCGGCCAACTCCTTTTCCCAATCCAGTAATTCAATCCGCGCCGTTTGAAAAACCAGGATACAACCGGCGAACACCTCAACGGTAATGGGAATCACAATCGCCTCGCCAAATCCGGAGGCATCGAGCCACCTCCCCAGCGCTGGATGTTTCGCACCTCCTGCTTCGACCCCGGTGATTTCGCTTTTTGGCAGCTCGGAAAACGCAGGGGTGAAACGGGAAAGTTCCTCGAGTTCATGGCCTTTCAAACCGGTACTGCCGACCGGATCAAATCGCTCATTGCGCTTGATAAAGAGGACACCGCACTCCGCGTGCAAAGCGGCGGCGACCGCTTCAATGATGAGCTGGTAAGCATTCTGCCCGGAAGCTTTTCCGCGCCTGACAGA
>JBQCGE010000184.1:0-6373 GCA_051955955.1 Verrucomicrobiota bacterium | reverse complement strand
TGTTGACTCACGCGGAGACGCGGAGGGCGCGGAGAGAAAGGGGAAGGGAGTGGGAGGATCAAGCCGTTGTGGACCAACCAAAATCAGGAAAAACCCGAGACGATTAAAGTTTTGATCGGCAAATTAAAGGATAAGCCGGTTTCCTTATAATTTAATCGAGACTGCTGGTGTGACCTGTTAGCAGCAAAGGCATGGCTTGGCAGGAACACTCTGCGAGAGTTGCGGGGAAAATGGCGGGAGTGGCGGGGCTCGAACCCGTAACCTCTGCCGTGACAGGGCAGCGCTCTAACCGATTGAGCTACACCCCCGCAAGGGGCACGCGAAACTATTGAATCAATGCACTTGAGTCAAATGGTTTTGCATCTTTTTTCGGAAAAAAACGTTCGGGCAGCAGACGCCAAGGAGGTGGGGGTGGGGAACCCCGCTGAAGAAACGTACCGCTACCCGAACAAAATCCTTTTTCTCTACTTGCAACGATAAAACTCGTGGCAAGTTTGTCAATAAGATCAAACGGGCAGGTATTTTAGCGCATCCAAGCGGTTTCACAACCTGAAATCTGAGGAACGTAGCAAGAGGGGTTTCGGCTTGTGTCCGACCGGGTTTTCGAGTTCAACAGCGCGATGCCAGAGTGGTTCGAAGTGTTGTTATTGGGATTGTTGGAGGGAATTACGGAATTTCTGCCGATTTCCTCAACTGGTCACATGCTTTTGCTGGACCACTGGTTGAAGCACGCACAACCGGATGTCTTTTTTGCCGTGATCCAGACCGGAGCGGTCCTGGCGGTGCTCCTTGTGTTTACGGGGCGGGTGAAGGAAATGTTGACCGACTGGAAAAATCCGGTCACGCGGGATTTTGCGCTCAAATTATTTACTGCATTTGTGCTGACTGCCATTGGGGGGCTCATTTTAAAAAAACTCCATTTCAAACTGCCGAAAGATCCAATGCCCATTGCCCTTGCGACTTTGATCGGGGGTATTCTGATTATCTGGATCGAATATGCTGTGCGTGGGAAACCGTTGCGTGATTCGGTTACCTGGCCGGTCGCAATCGCGATCGGGGTTGGGCAGTTGTTGGCGGTGATCTTTCCAGGATTATCGCGTTCCGGCAGCACAATCATGATTGGCATTGCGCTCGGAATTGCGCGCCGCCCAGCTACTGAATTCAGCTTTTTGCTCGGCATCCCCACGCTGCTCTCGGCGGCTGCGGTCGAAACGCTGGGCGCTCTTCGTCATCCCGAGCCGGGGTTGGCGCCGAATTGGGCGATGATTGGCTTTGGAACTTTGGTGGCGGCAATCACTGCCTTCATCGTCGTGAAGTGGCTGCTCCGCTTCATTCAGTCGCACACGTTTGTTGGGTTTGGCTGGTATCGAATTGCGCTTGGTTTATTAACACTGGCTTTGATCAAGTGGCTTTAGAATTTTCCGGTGGAGGCTTCTGCTTTTCACTTGGGGATGACAAACGGATGGTGCTCAATTAAACTTTTTCGCACTGCTTGCGGGCAGATCGCAAGCTCCCATAGCTCAAATGGATAGAGCAGCGGTTTCCTAAACCGTTGATCCAGGTTCAATTCCTGGTGGGAGCACCACTCCTTGAAACTGCCGTGTGCGTAGTGATCTGCCTGGCTGACTGCGTGAAGTTTCAGATTCGTTCGCCTCAAAATTCTCCTTACAGGAATTGAGCGGCTTTGTATTGTTCGGCGCATGAACAGTGCTGTTCCAAATGCCGCTGGTGAAGATGCTCCCTTCCGCGCACCGGGTTCGAACCGAGGCCGAATTTTTCTTTGGGCGCTGACTTCGGCTTTGGCAGGCTTTCTTTTTGGCTTTGATACGGTGGTGATTTCGGGAGCTGAACAGACGATCCAGGGGCTCTGGCATCTAGGCGCTGGAATGCACGGTTTTGCGATGGCATCGGCTCTCTACGGCACGGTGCTCGGTTCGCTGATTGGCGGCTGGCCCACGGACCGGTTTGGGCGCAGGGCAACGCTGCTATGGATTGGAGTGCTGTACCTGGTGTCAGCTATAGGCACCGCCTTCGCGCCGGAAGTTTGGACCTTTATTGTCGCGCGATTTATCGGCGGTATCGGAATCGGCATTTCGACCGTTGCCGCGCCGCTTTATATCGCTGAAATCTCACCCGCCGAAGAACGCGGGCGGCTGGCTGGCATGTTCCAGTTCAACATCGTTTTCGGCATTGTCGTGGCATTTGCGTCCAATGCTGCACTGGCTGGAATTGGGGAAAATGCCTGGCGCTGGATGCTGGGGGTCGCGGCCTTTCCGTCGGTGCTTTATACGGTGCTCTGTTTCGGACTTCCGGAGAGCCCGCGCTGGTTAATCGCGCGAAAAGGAAATCGCGAAGCAGGGATTGAGGTGCTGCACCTGATCCGACCCCAAGCTTCTCCCGTGGAATTGGAAGCAAAGGCCGACGAGATCGCCGCGCAAAGTGCGGGAAACGAAAGTTCAGGGGGCTTTTGGACGAAACGATTGCGAATCCCGATCCTGCTCGCGTTTTTGGTGGCGTTCTTCAATCAACTTTCGGGCATTAATGCGATTCTCTATTTTGCGCCACGCATATTTGAGATGACCGGGCTGGGGACGCAAGCCGCTTTGCTGCAATCGATCGGGATCGGAGTGACGAACCTTGTGTTTACGTTTGTCGGATTGTGGCTGATTGACCGAGTGGGGCGTCGAACGCTCCTTTACATTGGATCGTTTGGATATATTGCTTCGCTCGGGCTGACGTCATGGGCGTTTTTCAGTCATCATTTTGCAATTGTGCCCGTATGCATTTTTGCTTTCATAGCCGCCCACGCGGTCGGACAAGGGGCGGTGATTTGGGTATTAATTTCCGAAATTTTTCCAAACCGTTATCGCGCAGGTGGGCAGGCGCTGGGCAGTTTCACGCACTGGATTTTTGCCGCGCTCCTGACGACGTTTTTCCCGAAGATGGTCGATTCATTCGCGCCCGGTTATGTGTTCCTTTTCTTCTGCGGGATGATGGTGCTGCAACTCATCTGGGTGAAAACGATGGTGCCTGAAACCAATGGAGTTCCGCTCGAGGAAATGCAGAAGAAACTTGGGATTGCATGAACACACGATCTGGAAGCTGGTAGACAGCTTGCAAAATCGAGTTTAAGACTGCGCGGGATCTCGCATTCTGGCGCAAACGCCCGCTTGCTCCCACTAAAAAAGATTCGATTTAAACCTTATGTTGACCCTCATAGTGATTCGAGCTCGCGATATGGATCGGTTGGCGGTCTTTTACCAGATGCTGGGACTTCAGTTTACGAAGCATCGGCATGGAACCGGTCCGGAGCATTTGAGCAGCATAGTCGGCGAAACGGTGTTTGAGATTTATCCGTTAAAGATTGGGGAGGAAGCGACAACCGGGGCAAGGCTTGGATTTTCGGTCCCTTCTCTCGAGCGAACTTTGCATCAATTGGAAAGTCTGAAAGCGATTGTACTGGCACCACCCACCGAAACCCCGTTTGGGCGTCGGGCGGTCGTCAAAGATTTTGAAGGGCACAAGGTGGAATTGTATGAGAAACAGGAATCAGCCGATTAGGCTGCAATTCCACCACCTACAGATCCGCGCCCCTTTCGCTGTTTTGCTTTAACGGATCGAGGCCGTTTTCTTTTCCGCTCTTTTAGCGGTGATCCACTCGAAGGAAATGGTGACTTCATCAGCAGTTTTGATCAGGCCGAGGCCGAGTGATGGGGCAGGAGGCTTGATGCCGAAATCGGTCATTTTGAGCTGTTTGGTGCCGGTGGTTTTGATTTTCGAACCTTCGACTGGTTCCATGGTGACCACCATGTCGATTTCCTTTTTCACGCCGGAGACCGTGAGATCGCCTTTGGTGTCGAATTGAAGCGGTTCACCCGCTTTATGTTCACGGGGCTTCATCTCCTTGAGCGTATATTCGATTTTCTTGAAATCCTTAATCTTCATCGCGTCATGCATCACTTCGTCCATCAGAGGTTTGCCGCTTTTAATCGAACTTACGGGAATGCTGACCTCGACCTTCGGCGTGACCTTCAAGTCGCTCATCGTTTTGTTGAAATCGAGCGGTTCACTGGCTTCAAACTGGATGTAACCTGCAATGATGCCGCTCTCGACCGTCCAATCGTGGACCGTGGAAGTGCCGTCGATCTTCACCTTGCTACCGGGGCGAGCGTCGTAACGGACAGTTTCAGCGTGGAGCGCCACGGCAAACAGGGTGGCGAGCAGTGCGGATGTGAAGCGATTTGAGATTCTCATAAGATTTGGCCTTTGGACTTTAAGCAATGTTGTACAATTCATCCGGGAGTTCAATGCGGGTGCCCTTCATGATGGCTTCGTGCGATTTAATGACCGTGACCGTCGCGTCGTAGCCATCCTTCCAATCCGCAGCGGGTTTGCGGGCCTTGAGAATATCCGCGAGATATTCCTGCAAAGCGTTCTCGTCATCGGAGCCGTAATTGCTCGTGAAATCTTCAACGCCAGTATGGATCAGGCTGGTGTTATTGAGGAAGGCTTCCAGCGCGTAGTAGAGCGAATCCTGTTTGTTGGTCTGAGTATCGAGCGTCGGATTCTCCCCCTGGGCTGCCAGCTTGGTCGCATTCGCGGCAAGCACGATTCCGACTTCCTTGAAGAAACTTTCCTTCCGGGCGTAAACTTCCCAGCCGAGCAGTGGTGAATCCACTTCCTTGAACATCCAGCCCCGGCGATCGCGAATCATCACGGTCGCATCCGTCCCGTAGTAAGTGTCGTAAGTCGAGTCGAAGGAATTCGCGAGTGTGGCGTCATAGACCAGCCGTGCGCCGCGGTTGTAATCGACCACGGCCTGGACGGTATCTGGTATTTCGCGCCCGTCATTCCATTGGATGATGGAGCCGAAGCCGGTTACGGCGGCCGGGCGGCGGTTCATGAACCAACCGGCGGCATCAATGTTGTGAATCCCGAGTTCACCGACGAGCCCGATGGAAAGCTGCTTATCCAACCGCCAGTTCAAGGCCTTTTCAAAATCCGGGTTGGCGGAACTTCTGCGCCAGCTCGTTTTTTTGTGCCATTGAGCCCGAGTCATAACCGGTGTGCCAGCCGCTCCGGCGCGAACGAAGTTCAGAATGTGAATCAACTCGGGATCTGAGCGTTGCTGCAAGCCTGCCTGGAAATTCAATTTTTTCGCGGCAGCGGCGGCTTTGGCAATGGCGCGTGCGTCGTCCACCGTATGCGCAAGAGGAGCTTCGCAATAGACATGCTTCCCTGCCTGGAGCGCATCCAGCACGATCTGCTTATGCAAATGCGTGGGGGTAGCGACGATCACGGCATGAATGTCCTTTTGATCGAGCACCTGCCGGTAATCGGAATATTTCTGCGCCTTGGGCGCGGCGGCAGCGCTTCTTTTCAGGTATGCGGGATAAGTATCGCAAACCCCGACTAAATTCGCACGGGATTGTCGGCCCAGTTCGCCAATGATTTCGCGCCCCCAAAACCCGCATCCGATCACTGCGCAATTCACGGGCGGCCCGGCATATCGTTCCTTCTCATCCGCTTTTTTTTCCTGGGCAGGGGTGATTGCCACGCCTCCCATCAGCATCATGAGGGACGAAAAAGAGCCGATGAAATTGCGGCGATTCAGCTCCATTGAACTATTCTGGTCGTTCATTATGTACGAAAAAAGCGGGGAGAGATTCCACGCACTCCTGAGTTTTCAATATTTCTGCTTCATTTGCGCGGAATTGCAAACCGATTTTCGTCCGATGCAGATTGTGAGGGAAAGTGAGGCATCATAAAGGGGCTGAAAGGCATGTGCGCCGGACGATTTGAAAAAAAGTTCGCAATTCAACTCAGTCAATTCCTAGAGTGTCGGAATGAACCAGGTGATACGATTGTTTGCAGGATTTTTCGTTGCGGGCGTGATTGGGTGGACGAGTGTTGGCGCGGAGAAATTGGACCGGCATGTGGTGCTGATCACGATTGATGGTTTTCCCTCGCGTATGTTTTATGACCAAAAAGCTTCGCTGCCTCACTTGAGGGCGCTCGCTGCTGAAGGTGTTGTTGCGGAAGGGATGCATGTCTCCAACCCTTCTGTCACCTGGCCGAACCACACCACTCTCGTGACCGGGATGCAACCAGCCAAACATTCGGTGCTGTTCAATGGAATTTTGGAGCGCGGCGGAACCGATCAACCGGTCAAAATTGACCCGCGCAAGGACAAATCGGAACTGGTGAAGGTGCCTACAGTATATGATTTGCTGCATGAGGAAGGCTACCGGACTGGGGCGATTGATTGGCCTTGCACCCGGGGCTCGAAGGCATTGAACGATGATTTCCCGGACACGCCGGAACCGCTGAGCCATAGCACTCCGGAATTTGTGGAGGATTTGGTGAAGGCAGG
>JBQCGE010000183.1:0-3453 GCA_051955955.1 Verrucomicrobiota bacterium | reverse complement strand
GGAGCGCGCAGATCGTGAGAGATGCTGTAGGAAAAAGCTTCCAGTTCGCTGATCGTTTCCTGCAGTCGCGCGGTGCGTTCGGCGACTTTTTGCTCCAGCAATTCGGTTGCCCTCTTTTGTGCCGTAATATCCCGGGTGAAGCATCGAGTGTAGGCAAATTTTTCATTCTCCCAATAACCGCTCGAATTTATCGAAACATCGAGTATCGACCCGTTTTTGTGGCGAATGCGGGACTCGCATTCGTAGAGGTTTTCTCCTTTGCCGAGTTTGCAAAGAATATCGGTGATCGTGCCCTGGTCGGCATGAAATTCACGAATATCATGGCCGATATACTCATGGGCTTGATAGCCGAACATTTCGAGTTCGGCTTTGTTGGCCCAAAGAATCGTGCCATCCGGACCGACCTGATGGATTCCTTCCGTCGCTGTTTCGAGAAATTCTCTGAGTTCGTTTTCGCGAATAGCCAGGCGGTGTTCGAAATGTTTTCGAACCTGAATTTCAGATTCGAGAGCAGCAGCCTTTTGTTGGAGGTAGGCGAGGTCGCGCAGATTATCCTCATTGCTCGCGGGTTTCGTTGCTCGGAAATTGGTTGGTATCACGTGGGAGTGGGCCTGGCAGATTCGATCAAATTGATCAGAGCTGTCAACGGTGTTGAAGCTGGACATCGGATAAGCGCAAAAAAGGGAAAACGAAAAGCGCTCCTGAAGATGTTCCCACATTTCTTCGAGATGAATCGCGGCGGCGGAGTTTCCTTGTTCACTCAAGACGCCGACCATTTCACCAAAGGCGCGGAGAGGCCCCTTAGTGATGGCTTTAAGAATTAATGGGGTGAGCGCTTGTTCAAAGAGGACGGGGTCCGGCATGCCATCGATTAAAAACTTCGAGAGCACCTCATGCGCCTCGAGAGGATAATAAACCGCGGATTGTTCGAGGTGATCCGAATCCAGCCCAAGCGAACGAAGTCGAGATGAGATTTCGTTCAGGTGAGGACGAGTGGCGATCACTAGTGCAGGAAAGCCTTGAGAAAGAGCGACGGAAACGAAATTCGCCACGTTATCGGCCAACTGATCATCAAGCTCATAAAACTGAACACTATGATCGGGTGAGGAAAGTGCCTTCCGACCGTTTATTCCAGAATTCTGCCTGCGGGTGTGGCGCTTCCGTTTAAATATCCCAAGCGTATGATCCGACATGGGTTCCTTTCACAAGACATAATCCTAAGTTTTTACAGAAAGCATTACGAGGAGAGATTTTTCTGAAGTTCCAATCAGGTTTGGCCCGAGCTACAAGAGGTTTATTACCAGCTACAAAGGATGCAATTCTCAAATCTGAGCATGGTATCGTGTTTGCTTGTAATAAATGTAACAGGCGATTCAGGCTCGCCTTGAAGCTGCCCCGCAAACCCGAGTTTCGCGGGGCGGCTTTCCTCATTTATGGAGCCGGCGTTACGATTCTGAAGAAGCGGTTCCGAGTCTCGACTGCACCGGGCAAGGAGATCATCCGTTCATTGCCTGCATTCGGAATATTCGTGAGTACATTCCAATTGGTGGCAAGGAGATCATCTGAATACAAAATGCCGTAGGTTCGGTCTGGCTTTGCCTTGAAAACAATGCCAGCGGAGTTGCCCGGAGCAGATTGGATCAATGCCAGGAAATCTTGTGGATCGTGAGGATTTGTTCCTGCAATGTATTCCGCCAAATTTGAATAAGCGTCGTTATCCGAATCGGTCTGAGCATCGTTTGCCTGGAATGGATTCAGGCCGTTCTTGAACTCCCAATTGTCGTCCATTTGATCGGCATCTCCGTCCAGACCCACGATTACGCGGGCGGGCAGACTTGAAACTGCATGATCCATGGTGAAGACGATGACGGAATACGTGCCGCCCTGGGGAGGTTGAATGTTGTTGAGAGTTAAAGATGAAGAATTTGCTCCGGGTATCTGCGTTCCATTAAAGAGCCATTGATAGAACAACGCTTCTCCCGTGGCAGTAACGGAAAGTTGAACGTTTTGGGATTGGAGGGCCAGTTTGCCGATCGGTTGCACCTGAATGACGGGTTGATTCCCTTGCATATTGGAACTGCCGGGCGTCGGCGCCGAGGCAGTCCAATTCGCTGGATCATCACCGAACATTGAATTTTGAATGCGGGTGAGAGCGAAGCCAATTCCATCCGCTCCGGAATTCCAAGGATACGAATCTTTATAGTTGAGTGAGTCCTGAAGCAAGTACGGAACAGTGCCCGCATTGCCACCCGAAGTGATTGGTGTGGCGGGAGCGAGCAATTCGATTTTTCCATCACTGTTCGGTAGATCGGGAGCGAATGGGCCAAGGATCAAAGTTGAACCCGAGATGGAATAACGTGCGCGGAAGGCCGTGAGTTGGGCAGTATCAACATCAGGATCAAAGCTGACCAGGAGCGCGGACTCTCCTGCCGCAAGAGAAATCCCTTGTGGGAAGTTGAAATTCACTGCGCCGCTGATTTGCCAGGTGTTGGTCGCGTGATCGGGATCGAAAAGCGGGAGGGTGCCATTCGATTGATTTTGGATTTCAATATATTCGTGTTCTGTATTGTTCCAGTTAGTGCCATTCAGGGGAACATCGGGCGGATGATACATCACTTCCGAAATTACGATTGGCGAGATATAGGGAAGAGCATTGCTCCCGCCCAAAGTGACGGCTGATTCGGCGGCAAAATGTTCACGCCCAGCGCTATCAACAAAGCGCGCGAACGGCATTGATCCATTTTGAGGCCCGAAGGAAAACCCGTGCACGTAACCGCTCAGATTCGTATTGGAGTCCCCTGAAAAGAGATAAACGTTTTCGCCACGATCACTGAAGGAAAACCGGTCCAGCACATTGGGTCCGTTATTGAATTCGGAAGTGTTGATCACCAGGAAAGCACCTGGGGCGAGAATGGTACCTGCAGGGATTCGATAGCGGATCGGCTTCTGGATATCATCAGAGATAAACCAACCACTAATGTCCGCGGGAGTGTCCGAAAGGTTTTGCAATTCGAGCGCAGGAGCATTTGTTCCGACAGCATTGGGAAGCAATTCACTGATGACCACGCGAGGTGAATTTGGGATTACGGGTTCGACCGTTCCGGGAGTGCCGAGGACTGTATTCCCGCCTGACCAGGAATCTTTGCCAGAGGTGTTTTCCTGGTTGGCTTTGAGAACCAGAGAGAAGCCTGGGCCATCGGTAATTGGATACCAATCATCTTCATAGCCGAAGTCGGCCACTATTTCTCCGAGATTATCAATCAGAGTGAGTTGCTCTCCTTTATTATTCAAGGAGCCAAGATATTCACCGATGACGGGCAGGGTAGTTCCGTAACGCGATTCAAAAGCGGGTCGATTCTTGACGAGAACGGCGTGAGCTCCGGGTGCCAGGGCGTAATCCGGGAATGTGAATTCAATACCCCGGGTAAATTGGTAGCCAGCAAGGTTGATCTC
>JBQCGE010000182.1:0-6855 GCA_051955955.1 Verrucomicrobiota bacterium | reverse complement strand
AGATTGGTGTGAGCTTTTCGGCAGGAGTGGGTGAATATGATTGGGCTAACCGCGCAAGAGTTCGTGCCTGTGGGAAGAGAGGAGTTGCTCCTGGCACAAGTGTCTGGATATCCGGACCGGCGATGATGTCCGTTACATGCTGAAGCTTTTCGGCTGAGATGATTTTCAATGAATCCCGGGCGACCGGGCCGGTCGAGAGGAGTTGGTAATTAACGCAATAAAGTTCCTGCCGCTGCGCATCAATGGCGAGAGTTACATTGCCTTGTTTCCATTTTTCCCATGCCTCCATTCCCAGTACTTCAGCGGAGTTGATGCCACATACGTCGCAATTCTTCGCAAGTTGCCATCCTTGCGCGAATGCAATCGCGGTTCGTATTCCTGTATAAGAACCAGGACCGAGGCCAACCGCAATCCGACCGATTTCGCCAGGCTTCGAATTTGTTTCCCGGAAGATTTTTTCGATTAAAGCCGCGGAAGTCACCTTCCGAAAGTCGGTTTCCTCAACCTGGGAAAGCTCGCGAAGTTCGTTGGAAATAATTTCGACCAACGCAACGGAGCGGCGTGATGTGGAAAATTCAAGCGCCAATATTTTCATAGATTAGCTCGCGAGTGTGTTCCGAGGGTGCATTGAAGTGAATGACCCAGCCACGTCCCGGAGCTGGCAACGGCGGTTTCCAATGATCAAACCACTCCACGACCGTAATCCCATCCGGATCGATTACGTATTGTTCGAGCCCTGCGGAAAAAATTTGATCGACGGTTTCGAGCCGATAAAGATCAATGTGGTAGAGGCGGTTCACAGATGAAGCATATTCATTTACGAGAGTAAAGGTTGGCGAGTGCACGCGCGCGGTAATACCCAGGCTTTGAGCAATTCCTTTAACGAATTGGGTTTTGCCAAAGCCCAGATCACCAATTAATCCGACCACATCGCCATGCTTTAAGGTGCGCCCGAGGTCAGCGCCGAGTTGGAAAGTCTCCTCAGGAGTTTTCGAAATGTGTGTAACCATGTGCGTGCAATTCGCGGAGGCCATCCTTGTCCCGAATCTTAAGGCCGGGAGATTCCGTGATACGGCCAATACAGGAGAGCTTTACGCCGGGGAATTTGGTCTTCCAACCGTCCAGAACAGCCACTGCATCCCCAGGTGCAACGGTGAACAGTAATTCAAAATCCTCACCATCCGTCAGAGCTGCGAGCAGGGGAGGCTTGGCGTTGGATTCGCCACGTGCATTGATTTTTGCCGCCCGGCTGATTGGGATTGCGCTAGCCAACAATTCCGCCCCGACTTTGCTTCCATGCAGGATATGGCGCAAATCCCCAGCAAGTCCGTCGCTCAAATCCATCATCGAGTGAATCGAAAAGCTTTCCGCCAGCCAGCAAGCCTCTTTAATTCTTGGCGTGAAATCAAGGTGCCTGCCGGATATGGAACCGCCGAGTTCACCGGAAACGAAAATGGCATCGCCTGGTTGTGCGCCATTCCGGGGGATAACGCGGTGGCGATTGATTGTGCCAATCAGTGAAATGGAGATGAAAACTGCCTCTGGCGAAGTAGTTGTTTCACCGCCAGCTATTGCCACATCGAATTCTTTTGCGACGGCATTGATGCCTTCGTAGATTCGATGGACCAGGTTTTCGTCGAACGAGGTTGGCAATCCGATGGTCACCAGTGCGGCGGTGGGCCGGCCAGCCATCGCGGCGATATCACTCAGCGCGCGAGCCAGTGCTTTGCGTCCGATTTTCTCCGGTGGAGTTTTGCGGGTGAAGTGCACACCCTCAACGACGGCATCGGTTTTAAATAAGACCAGACGGTCAGGAATGCCGAGATCGAGAACAGCGCAATCATCGCCAGCTCCCAGTATGACACTCGAATTCTGGTACAGGTTGGGAATGAGTTTCCGGATCAGCTCAAATTCATTCATAAAGAGCCCGACTTGTGTTTGATCCAGAGCAAGTAAGCGAAGTTTGCAGCATTGAAAAAACTATGCGTCACAATGGGAGCGAGAAGGTTGTTCGTCGTTTCGTAGAGCAAGGTAAGAATGATCGCAAGCACAACGAGCGGGAGAAAAATAACCAGGTTCGCATGGGTAAAGGCAAAAAATAACGAAGTGCCCCACAGAGCTGCCTTGCGGAAACCGAGTTGCTTTATAGTCGGGTAAAGAATGCCTCGAAAAATAGTTTCTTCCACAAATGGCGCGATGATGATGGCCGCAATGGCCTGATAAAACAGATGCCAACGCGAAGTGGCATTTTGCATGATTTGGACGGCGGTTTGCTGCTCCACCCGCCAATTCAAAACGTGAAGCGCCTTGGCTGAAAGATCGCTTAGTTCCCACGCGATCGGCAAAATGAAAACGCCCACAACGAGGGCCAACGAAATGGCCCGGCCGACTCGCGGACTGTTAAATCCGAATGCCTGCTTCCAACCAATCCCATGCTGTCTCAGAAAGACATTCACCAGCACAATTCCCACCCCATGGAAACTGAACACACCAACAATGAAGATGAAGAAATCGCGTCCCCGTTTTCCGACTTCACCAGCGAGTGATTCGTATCCGTTTACGATTAAAACGCCCAGGAGCATGCTCGAAAAAAGCCCCGCCAGCAGGCGCAGCACCAAGTCCGGTTTCCATGGCTTTTCCGAAAGCATTTGGGAGGCAATCTACTAGGTTACATGCGGGCTGACTAGGAAAGATGAATTCAGGATTTTCAATTGGCTGAATCTGCAATTGGGGTCGAAGATACTGAAAAAAGGGCGGCCTCGTTTGAGACCGCCTTTTAACTTAATTTTGGGATTCGCGTTGCACGATTCCCAGATCAATTCGCTAAAGGCAATAAGAAGGAATGATCGACATGCGGTCGTTACGCGCATGACGTCGATCAGTATAGGAAAACCGTGTTTGCCCCGCAACAAGAATCTACTGCAGTTTCGTTGTTCAAATGATCACTCCCGAGCCAGCACGACCATGGGAAAATGACGGAAAGCTTCAGCGCAATTCAATCTACCTTCTGACGCTACCATTTCCTCAGTGAAGATATTTTTCCACGCAGCTTTGGGAACCTTCAATAGCGTTTCCTGGAATGCTCGAGTTTGCAGTGCTTCCGAAGGCGAAGTCGCGACTCTTGAGAGGAATCGTGGAACGGCAACGATGAGTTCGCTCGACCCATGCATTCGTTTAAATCCCACAACCTTGCCTTGCGCGGGCCCTGTCACTGAGAGAGGCTGGTACTCTCCATCCGAAAAAAGAGCAGGGTGCTTCTTCCGAAAGTTTAAACATTTCCAGGTTGTAAATAGCTTGATCTCTCCGCTATCAAGTTTATCGAGAAGCGATTTTGTTAAAGACATTGATTCACTGGCCTGGATCTTCTCCAGCCTGGACAACACCGCAATTCGCTCCTCGACGGAAATCGGGCGACGATTATCTGGATCCACCAGATGGAAATCCCATAATTCATTGCCCTGATATAAATCAGGCACACCTGGCGAACAATTTTTTAACACCACCTGCGCAAGAGAATTGAATAGACCGAACTCCGATATCCTTGCCACAAACCTATTCAGTTTTTCTAAAAACCGCTGTGAACTAAGAATCTCATCGATAAATTTTTGAACAGCGGCTTCATACTGTTCGTTCACCTCGGTCCAGGCGGTATGCATTTTTGCTTCGCGCATCGCCTTTTGCATGTACGCTTTGATGCGTTCGCAATACTCGCTACCTGGCTTTTCGGTTTTCCCCAGGGGCCATGTGCCGACAATGGTTTGATATATCAGATATTCATCGTTCCTGGATGGACTGGGATTATTCTTGTGTTGAGTTAAAAAAGGGAAATTTAGTTCATGCCAATCGATAACCGCATTCCTCCATTCCTCTGGGACTTCGGAAATAACATTGAGGCGAGCCCGCACGTCCTCACCTCGTTTTGTATCGTGCGTGGCCGTGGATATCATGGTATGTGGCCAGTTCTGTTGATTGCATTGGTTAAAACCATGAAAGTCTTCCAACGAGACCCCAAACTTACCCGGATTGCCACCGACTTCATTCAGCGAAATAAAGCGCACGTAACGATAAAAAGTCGTATCTTCCAGGCCTTTTGCCGTGGCTGGCCCTGACAATTGCTGAAAGCGAACAATAAATTCAGCGGAATCTCTCTGAAATTCTTTGCTCCGTTGGGAAAAGTGACTTCGCAAGAGAGTTTTTCGTAGAAACTCCAGTGCGGGCTTGTCCATATCCGACAACTCCCGTTCCGCGGCATTGCAGCCAGTATTTATATACGTGACTTCTATCTCAGTAAGAGGAGTCTCAATAAGGTTGTCACCATTCTCAGAGTATGCGAAGTAAGTCCGGTAAACAGGAAAACTAGTTAATGTTCCGATCAGGGCTCTGTGTAGTGATTTGAAAGTTAAATCGAATCCTTCGCGTGTGTTGCTCGCTAAATCTTTTAACCTCAAAGCGAGTTGGTGGACTTCACTGGCCAGACTGGATTCAAGTATTTGGCGTTTCGCCGTTCTGACACATTCATCGTAACCCTTGCGCTCTAATTCACGTTCATCAATTCGTTGTGACCCGTTATTCCTATTCTGTGAAGAAGCTTTGTGTTCCGGATTAAATTCAGAGGTTAAGAATTCATTGTAGATGGATGTGAAAGCCAGCTCATTTTCCGGGGCAACGAAAGCGCCATTTAAATAATTCAGGAAATCGTAACCCGTACTTCCCGCTACAGGCCAAGTTTTCGGCAGCTTTTCTGAATCACTCAGAATTTTTTCGACAACTAGATAAAAACATTCGGAGCCCTCTTTTAGCTTCGATTGAAGTCTCTCAAAGTATTGTGCTGGGTCGCGAAGTCCATCGGGATGATCAATTCTTAAACCTGTAATTGAACCATTACGAACCAGATCGAAGAGAAGTTTGTGGCTGTCGTTGAAAACATTCGTATCCTCAACGCGAATGGAAACGAGGCTGGTAATATCAAAAAACCTTCGATAGTTGATCTCTTCAGACGCGACCCGCCAAAATGCCAGCCTGTAATGTTGCTTTTGAATCAATTGATCCAACGCATCCACCGTAAGCTTGTCGTTTGGTGGGTAAGTTGATGGAGCCACAGGAAGTTCAGTCTCGAAATAATTGATGACATAGTCGTCACCCACCTTCTTGAAGTGTAAATCACCATTTTCTAATACTGTAGAATAATGATCTCCCAAAACCGGAAGCAAAACCTTTCCCGGAAAACCAGGACGATTCCAATCAATGTCAAAATAGTGAGCATATTGGGAATCCTTGCCGTATTTTAATACATCGAACCACCAGCGATTCTGCACACAGGCGGCCATGTGGTTCGGAACCATATCCAGCAACAAGCCCATGGAATTTGCCTTTATTCGTTCGAACATGTCCCCGAATTCTTCCGGAGTGCCCACTTCCGAGTTCAAAGCATTGAAATTGCAGGTATCATAACCATGAGTGCTATTTGGGGCAGAACGAAATAAAGGAGACGAATAAATGTCCGAAATGCCAAGATTTTTCAGGAAAGCAATATATGCAATCGCATGCTTTACCGGGAATGAAGCATTGAACTGAATTCGGCAGGTCGCCGATGGAATTCGGTTCCATGATTTGCAAAATGGATGGCTATTCATTTCCCCTTGGTTTTCTATCCCTGGCTGGTCCCGATAAGCTTTAGGCTTTCAAACTCTGGAGCAAAGCTTACCGCAGAACTTTGGTTGGAAGTCCTAGACCATTTGCAAATGTTTTTTCGAGAAACGGAGTTCATCTCCCAGCGACAAGTATTCTTTAACCCATTCGCTCGCCTTCTCATCCCCTTTTGCTGATTTATCGCGATATTCAGGAAAAACCGTGTGAAGCATTTTCCAATATTTATTCCGGACACGCCATAAGTTGGGATCTATTGGCAGTTCACGGGCCAGCGCGGCCATCCTCGCCGCCTGAGCGACAAGCCCACTTTCTCCCGGGGTTTGCTCGATCCCGGCGATTAATTTCTCCAACTTGCGGGAAAGCGCCAGGCTGAGTTCCGCATCGAAAATCTGGATTTTGCGCTGACGAGCTTCGTGGATCAAAGATTCGAGCCTTTCAAAGTCGGTTTCCTCCTGCTGAATCAGCTTAAGAATATCGATATGAATGATAAAATCGGAAGCGGATTTCAAAGCGGGTGGCAATGGCGTGCCCAGATCCTCCAGGAAATGAATCAGCGGTGTGTACCGTTCCGAAATGGAGCGATTTATATTTTCGAGGTCTTCCCGGGTGCTGAGGAAAATTTCACTCAGAATGCGTCTCTGTTCATCCTTAAAGAGCGAACGCAGAGAGAAGGAACTCCGACCGAAGTGCCGATCCATGCGTCGAATCGTCTCAGCAAAATCACCACGCTTGAAGCTTTCCTGGAGTTCGCTGGTCATTTCCTCAAATTTCTCATCGGACTGCACGGGACGAACCGCCGCGGTGAGTTGGTGTTCGCCCATATATAGAACGGCGTAAGTGTAGCGTTTCGTTTCTCGAGTAATATCAAACCGGACATCAACGGTTCCCACTGCAAGGCGGGCTTTTCCTTCAACAGCAAGCTCTCGCCGTCGCTGTTCAAAACTGTAGAGGAATACCTGGGTTCTCTCTTCGTAAGCTGAAAAAACCGAACGTATGGCATAATGCGCAACTACATTATCCCATGCAATCATGGCGGGTTTGACAAATTTGTTATAAATGTCGCGCCCGTTTCCATTCTCTTTAATATTGCTTTGCGCATGTTCCAGAATGGAAAGGAAACCCTCTTCGAAAGTTCTAGTAAACAAATCCTCCGCCAACTGAATTACGCGTGCGGCATATTGAATTACCTGCACGGTTTCAAGCCCG
>JBQCGE010000181.1:0-2980 GCA_051955955.1 Verrucomicrobiota bacterium | reverse complement strand
GGTAAAATCGTATTGAGCGAGCTTTTGGTTTTGGACGGTTCCAATGACCGGTTCATTGCGGGTTGGTTGCAGGACGATGTTGCTTAACAAAATTCCGGAGGGGCGAAGTTCGGGAGGAATGTAGAGGTAAGTCTCGCCGAGGTCGTTGCTATAATACCATTTTTTCAGGAGCGGATGCCCCGGGGAGGGGTAGGCGCCAATGTTAGCGATTTCAATTCCGATGGAACGGCTATTAGCGCTGGAGGCATGCCATGCGCGTTCCTTGAGATCGAGCGTTTGGTAAATTGTTCCATCCGAATCGAGCATGAAATGGACGCTGAGATCGCGAACATCCTGCAAAACCTTGAAGCATTGTTTGCTGGTGCCGCAGACGTCGAAATGGATGACGAATTGATCGACCTTGTCCTGGAGCAATTCCAGAGGCCAGCCGCCGCCGCGCACCTTTTCAGCTTCGGCATCGGTCAGGACACTCCGGCGGAGGCCGTAGCGGTTCGGAGTGGTGAGATATTTGTTTTGCGCGGCGGAAGTTTTCCAGTCGGCATCTTCGAGGGGAGAAAAACGGCGTTCCACCCGGTAGGCATCGTAGCCGCCAGGATCGGTCCAGAGGACGACGCGTGTTCCGGTGTGGAACATCTGCCCGGCCACCATGATCTCATCGCCCTTTCGCTGAACGTGAGCGCCCGGTTGGCCAAACCTGGCGCAACCGGGCAGCAGCAATGCGATCAAAAAGAGCGCGATGTGAGTGGCACGCCGCAAATTCACGTTATTGAATTCGAGCGCGATAGAACTTCCCTGGTTTGGCAGTCGCGGGGACTGTAAATGTGACCTGTCCATTGCTGAATGTATTTGTGCTTACCGGAGCCCAATCATTCTTCAATGTGGCGCTGCTTTCAATGACAACCGATGCTCCATCCTGGCCGGTCAAAACCAGGCTGAGTGTTCCATCGGTATTGCGAGTTGGCTTGTTCCATGCGGGGGCTGGGACACCGACCTGGCCGGGAGTGAAGCCGAACAGCGTCGTCTTCGCGACTGAAGCGGAGCCGGTGGTGTTGACGATTGAGTTCGTGTCAAAGGAGAGGCCGTGAGAGAACGTGATTGAACCATCGTAGGATTTGCCACTCTTGAAAGTGCCGCCGGGGATCACAATGGAAGTTGCAGTGACCGCGAGGGTGATGTTGTGGCAAGGATCGGGAGCGATGAATGTAGTGCCGGAATCGTCACTAATGGAGATAAAGATTCCGTCGCCGGTTGAGTTAGCGCCTGTGAAGGTGGCGAATTTGAGGGTGAAATCATTACTGATGTTCATGGTCTTCAGCTCCTCAAGATTGGTGATCTGAGGGATGGGAACAGTGGTGGTGGTGCCGAGGTTGAGCGTGCCCGATTTTGTTCCTGCGCTGGTGTTGGCAGTGAAGGTGTAATTGCCAGATGGATAGGCAGTGTTCAGCGCACTTTCGTTTGCGACGGAATCCTGGAGGAAGAAAAAGCCGAAACTGTTCGGCAGGCTTTCATTCAGATTGCCGGGACCGGTCAGGGTGACTGCGCTGGTGGTGAAATTCGTTGGGGAACGGAAACCGGCAAAGAAAGCAGCCTGGTTGGTGGAGTCAAAAACAGGGGCCGAGTTGTTGGTTTGGTAGTAATGAATGGTTTTGCTCAGACTGTAAAAGCCGCTGCCGGTGTCACCGCCGCCGTCGCAGGGATCGACCGAGCCGCCGCCTCCTTCGCCGTTAAAAAAGGAGCCTTTATAAACACCCGATGCGAGTGGATTACCGGCGACATCCTTGAAATTATTGGGATCATTTACGGTTGGGTTTAATTCCCACGTGATCGTTGAATCGGCGGGAAACCCGCCTTGATACATGCAAACGAGGGTTGAGTTTCCTGAAGCCCAGAAATAGCTGAATCGAGCGGGATCAATGTTGGCGCTCCATTTGATTGAATGAGCATCGGCCATCGCTTCGCTAAACGAGAAATTCACGATGGTGTTGCCGGAGCTGTTCGTGGTCTGGTCGCTAGGAAAGGTGAAGAACAGCGTGGGCGGGGTGGTATCGTTGCCGGGGTCGCCCGAGGCGGTGCTGATGCTAAAGGTGGTTTCGTTGTAAAAACCGGCAGAACCCGTGGCGCCCGGGTAGCTCGTGGTATCATTTTGACTCACGCGGACGAAACGGATGATTGCATCGTAGCTCATGTCCGGAAAGAGGGTCCCAGCGGGTATTGTGATGCTGTTGCCAGTGACACTCTGGGTGAAAATGGGGAAGCCGCTGTCATCGATTTCGATTTCGACGTGATCATTTCCGCTCGCGCCAGTGAAGGTGTCCCATGTAAGGGTGAAATCAGAATCCGGGTTGATGTTTTGGGCCGCATCATAATTGGAAATGTGCGGAATGGCAGAGGGGAATGCGGACGCGGGGAGGGTTAACTGGACGGGGGAGAACCCGTCATTTTCCGAATCGATCGTCAAAGTATAAGTCGCGGCTGGAAAGAAGGTGTTTAAATTGTCCAGGCTGTCCGATGGGAAAGTCGCGATGTAACCGGTGCCGGAAGATGAATCAAAGGAAAGGAAATTCTGTGGCGAGGTCATCTGTACATCGGTGATGACGGAAACATCGCCATAAACGGCAGCTTTGAAAATCCATGGAATGAATTGAGCTTCGGTCGGAGCCGCCGATGAGTTCTGGGTGTAGAGGTGGCCTTTGAGGACGCTATAACTTGAGACGTCGCTCGCGGCTGCTTCGTGCGCAACCGTTATCAAGGCCATGGTGAACAGGGCCGATTTGAAGGATTTTCTGGTCATAGTCTTGGGTCTGATTGGTTCTGAACGCGCAACTTTCGCGTTGAAAGATTGCATTATTCGTCAAGGGCTCGAAATGACAATAGACCTTTTGGAGAATTCTTCAGGAACGCTTAATGCCGGGCATGCGCAATCGAGCGGTTCAGGGCGGGGAGTTGAGGACGGTGCCGAGCACTTTTTCGAGGTCCTGGA
>JBQCGE010000180.1:0-4662 GCA_051955955.1 Verrucomicrobiota bacterium | reverse complement strand
AAACCATGCAGGGAACCCCGGTGGCAAATCGATCTGGTGGAACTGGGTCGCCCCAGCGAATGGAAACGTGACACTCACAACCGCTGGCAGCGCGTTCAATACACTGCTGGCAGTGTATACGGGTGATTCCGTCTCCAACCTGAGCTATATCGCGAGTGACAATAATTCAGGCGGAGTAACCAACCGAAGCATTGTGCAATTCACTGCAACTGCCGGGACGGTTTATCGCATTGCGGTGGATGGGTATAATGGCGCTTCGAGCCGAATCAACCTTGCCTTGCAACTGGATGGCACTGTGGCAACGCCGCCCGAAGTCCACGGGATTGCACGGTTAAGCGATGGCACCGCGCAATTCGGTTTGCAGGGCGCTCCAAACCAGACCTATTCATTTGAAGCCACAACCGACTTCAAAACATGGGTGCCGGTCGGGTCTATTCAAACGGACAGCACCGGTGCCGGTTCGTTTACGGATGGTTCCGCAAAAGACTTCAAAAAGCGATTCTACCGCTTGGCCCAGTGAGTGAGACGGAGCGTCCGTGCCCAGCAAGGCCGGATGCTCCGCTATAATTTCTTTGCGTGAGCTGGACATCGTTTGCATAACAGGTACAAATGCATCGAGAATTTAATCCGTGGAAGGGCCTGCTTTCCGCAGGGCTGTTGGTTTGTGGAATTTTCCTGGCCAATCCCAAAATGGAAGGTGCGATGCCGCTTCGCGATTTGCGCGACTTTGGCCTCAGTTCAACGAACGGCGCTGCTGAAAACAAAGTTGCGAGCCAGCGTGGCATCGACTGGGCCTCCACTAATGGCGCGGGCCTCTTTGTCCCGCCTACTGACGAGCCATATCTGGTGGAAAGCGGAATTCTCCTGAGGCGAAATGTATCCCTCGTGGGTGTGCATGGACCTGTCGGGCGCGGAACGAAGCACCCAACCAAAGCGCAACCCGTGGGTAGCGTCTTCAGAATTGAGGATAAGGAAAATCCATTTATCACCGTCGAAGGCGCCACCCAGGTCCGCGGCATTCAGTTTTGGTATTCTAATCAAACGATCCGAGATCCTGAAAAGATCATCGAATATCCACCCACGATCCAGGCTTCCCAGAATTCAGCGGCGCAGGGAGTCACGCTTTCCGCGCTGACATTTTATGGGGAATACGTCGCCATGGATTTTAATACAAACCTACGCAATCCCTGCGAACAGGTTCTAATCGAGCATTGCTACGGATACCCGCTCAGCGGTGAGTTTATCCGCATTGATTACTGCTATGATATTCCGCGGATATTGCATTGCCATGTAAACCCGGCGAACCAACGCTTTTTTAAAGGCGGTTTTAGTAAGGCGGTCGTGGATGCGGTAATTAAGAAAGGCACTTTTACATACGCAATCAACCACACTGACAATGCTGTTTTAATGGATCTGTTCACTTTTGGCGCTTATGGCGGCGTCTATTTAGGCCCGGCAACTTACGGACAGCTGACCAGCTTTAATCTCGATTGCGTCACGGTCGGCATTCACAAAATCGGTGATGGAACCTTCAACCGGAACTGGCAAATCGCGCAGGGCTCAATTATCGCAAACACAGGCGAATCAATTGACGTGGTGCATCCGATCATCATTGAAGGGCAGGGGAACACCTCTATTTCAAACGTCGAGGCGTTTTCCGGCGGAAACCCGGTGCTCACCACTGTGAATCAATCAAAGGATTTCATGCTGGTCCGAGGAGACAAAGAATTGACCATTGCGCTGTTTGGCTGCCGAATGCGGAATTATACTTCGAAAGAGCCGATAACGATTGTGAATCCCAAAGCAAAAATCCAGGCGGTTGGATGTATTGATAAGGACGAGAACTTCTATAACAAATCGGTCGAACCGGCCAATTAGCAGTGGGGCGGCTCTCGCCCTTTAGTTAGTGGCTCAATACTTCCTGCGGTTGATTGAGTTCCTCGTTCGAGTTTCGTCGCTGGCGGAATGAATTGAATCGCCTGAATGCGAGCGATAACCCCGTCCACACGAGCAATACTCCGCCTGCTGAAGCCAGGCCTGCAATGGTTTGCCCGAGCATTCCGCCCGCTTCACCCGTGTGCAGCCAGCGAATCCAGGTTCTAATTTTGCGAGCAGTCGTCTGGCTCTCGTAACCCTCCCAACTCACGACCTCAAGCGACACCGGGTTCAGCGTAAGCTGCCCACGCAGGTCTGGCCTTGCGCCATTCCCCTGGTCGATGGTGAAAACCCACGAAGCTGTCGGTGAATTTGGCACTCGGAGCGAAATGGTTTTCCAATCCGCAACATGGTTCTTCGCCATAGTCCAGAGAGAATCCGCATTTTTCATCGGCAAACTCTGACGAGCCGCTTTTATTCCAAGTGAACTTTCTTTCGCACCCGACGTGCGCGTGTTCCTTTGCGTGGGGCGTGCTGGCGGATTTTCGCCAGTGACCCTGTATAAAAAATTCGTCGCGGATGGATACGAAAAGAATATCGCGGTAAAGGTGATGACTGCGAGCGGCAGAGCGCACCAAAGCCCGAATACGTTATGCCAGTTCCAATCCCGGGCTTTGCCGCGCGCCTTCCAACTCAAAACAGTTATTGCTCTTAAAGAGCGCGCGTTCCATGACCGGGGCCACCATAGATAAATCCCGCTGATCGTCAGGAACAAAAATCCGAGATTCGCGGCTCCAGTGAACCATTTTCCAGTTTCGCGCCATTCACCTTCTAGGGCGAGCCAACGATGCAATTCAACCATCGATTGGAAAAATGCGCGAGTCACCTTTGAACCCTCACCAAGGCTGTGCCCCGTGAACGGATCTAGAAACAAGGTTTTCTCCCGGCCAAAGCTGACGACCACAGGTGAATTCTCTACCCGGTGTATGCTAATACTCGTCGGAGCGGTACTTGAGATTTTGGAAACGGCTTCACTTAATTCCGCCATCGAAAGCACTTGCCCTGAGGCCAGAGACATGGGCTTTAAGGCGCGCGTAGCTGCCCATGCTGTAATCTGCCGTTGGTACATGAGCAGAACTCCCGTTGCTGACATTACCAGGATAACCAGACTCGCTGATATGCCTACAATCAGGTGTCCCCAAAAAATGGCTTTTCTCATTCCACTCACGCTCCGGAGAGTCTTTAACCTGAGTGGAGGAAACCTGCTTGCGTTGCGTTGCGATTCTTTAGCGGTTTATTGCTGCACAGGAGAAAATCGTTTGCGGTTCATCGAATCCAGTCAAAAAATCCCAACGCATCCAATTCACTCCTCAACGCTGCTTCCTGTTCGGGAGTTAAATTCCCCTGTGGCAGGCGGGCAGGCCCGACATCCACTCCGAGCATCTTCATTACTGCCTTTGCCGCGCCCATGTAACCTTTGCCAGCAAGCACCGCGACCATCTGCACAGATCGAAGCTGTTCAGCGCGAGCTTCTTTAAAATTGCCATCACCAAATGCCTTTATGACTCGGTGATAAATCGTCGCGGAAAAATTATAGGTGCTGCCGACCGCTCCAGTCGCTCCCATCGCCAGTGCCGCCAGCAGCATCTCATCAATCCCGAATGGAATATCCAACGTTCCGCCGTTCACGGACCTGCAAAGTTGGTATTCGATTAAGTTATTGCTCGTAAATTTTGCCCCGGCGAGATTTGGAATGCGCTTCGATGCCTGGTCAAGAAAGACTGAAGGGGATAGTGCAATTCCGGTGAGTGATGGAATTTCATAGTAAAAAAATGGTAACTCGGGCGCTGCACTTGCCACGTGTGCCATCGATTCCACCAACAGCGGAATATTAGCCGGTTTAAAATAAGAAGGGGCAACCGCGCTGATCGCAAGTGCGCCAAGTTTTTGCGCCTGTTGTGCCAATCCCCTCGACTCAGCAAGGCTGTTTGCGCCCACATGAACAATAACTTTGAGCCTCGAACCGCGCGCCACCTCAATCCAGCGCTGGGCCAGGGTCAACCGTTCTTCATATGTCAGCGAACTCCATTCACCCGTTGTCCCGCCAATGAACGCAGTTTCGACTTCTTGCGCGAGAAGGTGCGCAGCTTGTTTCTCAATCACCGCAATATTCAATGCGCCATCCTTGGTGAATGGAGTGTGGGTTGCGGCAACAAGGCCGTGGATTTTTTGGAGTTTCATGATTCTTGAGTCGTCATTTCGCGCGGACGAATTAACAGCACTAAAATCACCGACACCACAGCCGCGCTCGCAAACACAGCAAAAATCGCATTCAGCGGAATATGCGCATCACGCATAGTGCCAAAGCCCCAGTCGGCCAACCCGCCGCAACTAATGCTGACCAGGTTCATAATACCGTAGCCGGTTGCGCGCAATTCAGGCCGGACGATCTGACAGAGGATCGGCATGTTATTACAGTCAAAAAATCCCCAGCCTACGCCGAACAAAATTAGAAACGCGACCGCAATGAACAGCGTTTTCGCAGAGCCTACTCCGAAGAGTGCCGGAATGATGAAACACATACCAATCGCGCTCACATAAATCCGTCCCCGATTTGTTCGATGCATCCAGCGATCTGCCAGCCATCCGCCAACCAACGCGCCAAAGATCGCCGCCACCTGCCAGTAAAGTGTCGCCGAAACACCGGCCTTTCCCTGGCCAATATTAAATTCCTGCTTCAGGATTGCAGGCATCCAATCGCGAACAACCCATCCGGCCAATGCTGGC
>JBQCGE010000179.1:0-3877 GCA_051955955.1 Verrucomicrobiota bacterium | reverse complement strand
AATGCTTGGAACGCTATGCCCAACCTGCATGGAATAGGTATCCATCATCCAGGCCATCGTTTGCTCATTCGTCCCAACGTCTGGAGCCATCACGTCAATTTGCGGTCCGATAAAGGGGATCATTTCCTGGGTGTATCTGCGAGTCAGTCGTTCCAGTTCGGCCATTGAAAGTTTGCGCGGATCGCAAGTAATTCCGCCTTTTGCACCGCCATAAGGCAGCCCTGTCAATGCACACTTCCAACTCATCCACATGGCCAATGCCGCGACTTCTCCCAATGTCACATCGGGATGGTAGCGTAAGCCACCTTTCGTCGGCCCGAGGGTTAAGTGATGTTGCACCCGGTATCCTCCAAAAACTTCAATCTTGCCATTGTCCCGCTCAATCGGCAGTGACACAGACATTGAACGCTTGGGATACATGATCCGGTTGCGTTCGTCCTCCGGGATATTTAATCGATTCGCCACCAGGTGAAATTGTTCACAAGCCATTTGAAATGTGGGATGGTCGTAAACTTCCATGCACCCAGTTTAGCAGCGTTCAATCCGCCATGGAAGTTCCTGCTGGGAGATGCTAGCTTGCGGGCCGATGTTTGGAACGCTCTTAAATGTCGCGGCTATTATCCTGGGCGGGATGATTGGCCTGACGGTGGGAAAGCAACTTCCCGCGAAAATAGAATTTCGCATCAAAATGATTTTGGGCGTCCTAACCATTTATCTTGGCTTAAAAACCACCTGGCAATCGATCAATGGTTCTTTTGGTGATGTGCTGAAACAAATTATCATCGTGATGACGGCGTTGGTCGTGGGGAACTTGATCGGCAAATTGCTGGGCATTCAAACACAGCTCAACAAACTGGGAGATTATTCCCGGCGCATTTTTGATCGCTCTGACCCCGCCCGGCCTGCCAGCTTCGGCGAAGGTTTTGCCACTTGCACCATTTTGTTTTGTGTTGGTCCCATGGCGATCATTGGATCGCTTGAAGATGGATTGACTGGCCAATTTAAAGTGCTCGCAATCAAATCCGCCATGGATGGGCTCGCCACGCTCGCGTTTGTTAAACCGTTCGGCATCGGTCCCATTTTTGCCGCCATTCCTGTTCTGGCCTACCAGGGCACAATCACGCTTGGGGCAAAATCGCTTCAGCCCTTCCTTGCGGATCAAGCCTTGCTCGACAGTGTTAATGCCACTGGCGGCCTCCTGATTCTTTGTATTTCTGTCGTGCTTCTCGATTTGCAGAAGGTGCCGCTTGCGGATTACCTTCCAGCGCTGGTTGTCGCTCCGGTTTTGACCTGGATTTTTAATTAACTCGCATGTCGCTACGCCCTTTCCAAACAAGGTTTCTCGGTTACTGGCTCCTCTTCCTGGTGCTGTTCCTCGCTGTTTGGCTCAATCTTGAAACACCGCTGCTGACGATCCTTTTCTCAATTTTTGCTCTCGAGAAATTGCGGTTCACCCGCAGCAAATGGTTCGCGATTGCACTGTTCATCGTTCTGGTCTGCTCCGTGTTTTACCTCTTTGCCTGGTTCATCAAGCAATCCGTTGATGCCTTTCCCAAACTGGCTGAGGAATCGGTTCCCAAGATCATCAAGTATGTTGAATCAAAAGGGGTGCAACTCCCCTTTGAAGATGTCCAGGAACTTAAAACCCAAACTATCCTCTGGCTGAAAAGCCAACTCGGCTATCTCGGCAATTTCGCACGGATTGCGACAAAGGAATTCGCCTTCCTCCTGATCGGGTTCATTGTTGCCATTACTCTCTTCCTGAACCCCAAGCTGGATATTGATTCGGATTCCTATCGTGATCGGAACAATCTTTATTCCTTTGCCTGCGCGGAAATTGTCGGACGCTTTCGTTCCTTTTACCAGAGTTTCGTTCGCGTCATGGGCGCGCAGATCATCATCTCAGCCTTGAACACAGGGTTAACCGCCATTTACCTCCTCATCATTGGCGTCCCCTACGCTGCGCTCCTGATCGCGCTCACATTTCTTTGCGGTTTGCTTCCGATCATCGGCAATATCATCAGCAACAGCGTGATCGTTGCCGTCTCCTTCAAAGTCTCTCCCGAGATCGCCATCGCTTCACTTACTTATCTGGTGGTGATCCACAAGTTTGAATATTTCCTGAACAGCAAAATTATAGGCGACCGGATAAAAAACCCTGTTTGGCTGACCCTGCTTGGCCTCTTACTTGGCGAACGTTTAATGGGCATCCCGGGAATGATTCTCGCTCCCGTCATTTTGAACTTCATCAAGGTCGAAGCATCGACGATTGAAGGACCTCCGGCTCCGGCGTAGGAGTTGGAACCTGTGAGCCTGGAAACGAAGTAACTCTTCAAGAACGGTCCTCATCGAATTGTGCCGAGCTTGCAAAATTTCCCGGAGAGTTAAGTTGCATCAGCTTGACGCGCATCTTAGTCTCTATTCATGACAGTTTTAATGATGAAGTTTGGTGTCGCTGTTGCTTTTGGTTTTGTCATTCTTGCCCTGCTCTAAATGCCGAGGTTTGTCTATTGGCGCGACCCGTTATTCCTGGCCTGCACCTGTTTTTACGCCTTAAATCGTTGGTGGCTAAAGCCTCACTTTGCCTGGCCTTTTCTGCATAATTGGTTCAACGACCTGCTCCTGATTCCCTGCGCGCTGCCCATTTTGCTCTGGTTTTATCGCAAGCTCCACCTTCGGCGAGTCGATGCTTATCCGACCCTGATCGAAACTGCCTCCGTCCTCGTCGTCTGGTCCGTTCTTTTTGAATGGCTCGGGCCTCACCTGATCCGATATACCGTCGGGGACTGGCGGGATGTTGCGATGTATTGGTGTGGCGGGGCCGTTGCATGGCTTGTGTGGCAATTCCAAAGCACCATCGCAGTGGCATAGTTCCAACGCCATGAGCTTCGACCGCCTTGCGCCTGGCTATGACTGGATGGAAAAAATCCTCGCTGGCAAAAAGCTCCATGCCTGCCGCACTGCGTATCTAAATGACCTGAGCGTCCCGTCCTTGCTCCTTCTGGGAGAAGGCCATGGCCAATTTCTGCGTGAATTGCTCAAGTGCCCTGACCCTCGTTCAATCCTGTGCCTTGATTCAAGCTCGGGAATGCTAGCTGTCGCAAAAAGAAAGATTGGGTCAGACCCGCGCGTGACATTTCAAATGGAGGACGTGTTCTCTTTTGCACCGCCTCATCCCTTTCACGCGGTCACCACACATTTTTTTCTCGATTGCTTCACACGCGAACAGCACGAAATTCTGCTCCCCAGGATTCATTCCTGGCTTTTGCGGGGAGGCCTTTGGCATATTGCTGATTTCCAGGTCCCTCGTCCGTGGTTCAGGCGCGTTCGCGCGAAACTTGTTCTCGCAATGGCCTACACGTTCTTTCGTCTCGTGACCCGATTGCCAGCCCGCCGGATCATCCCCCCTCAGCCTACGCTCCAATCGCTCGGCATGACTCTGCTCGACCGGCGTGAGTTCAATTTAGGCCTGCTTTATTCCGAACTCTGGCAAAAAGGGACAAACGCTTAACCAGGAAAGTGGTCAGCGCAAAGCGGTTTCCGGCTCATCTCCCAATTTTAAAATTTTCCGGATGTTGATCCGGGTCCAATATTCGGTTTGGCTCGATCCAGTCCGCCCTTCATTGCCGTGTCGTGCATTCAGCTCAAATTTTCCGGAGTAAACCTTGCCATCAAACTCAATCCGGATTTCTCCGGTCGGAGATGCAAGCCTACCTTCGTAATAATTAATCCGCGCCTCGACGGACTCCAGGTTCACCGGCGTCTCGAACGCAACGAATTCGTATTCTCCTCCTTCTGGGGAGGACCGAAAATCCTTATTATAAAATCCTTCCGGTGACCTTGGATGCTGGAAGAAAAGTGTTTCCGCACCGGATTT
>JBQCGE010000178.1:0-2779 GCA_051955955.1 Verrucomicrobiota bacterium | reverse complement strand
CCAGGCAGCGCGGAATATAATTGGCTGGAGCAGGACTTGGCGGCGAGCCAGAAGCCCTGGAAATTCCTGTTCTTTCACCACACCTGGCGGAGTTCATCGATCCATGGGCAACTCGATGATTACAATTCAAATGGCATATTGGATTCCGTTGAAATGGAACTTAGCGTGGCCAGGCTCGCACAACAGTATGGAGTGCAAATCATTTTCAACGGCCACGATCACAATTATGAACGGTTCACGCCACGCGGGGGCACCACCAGCTTCGTAACTGGTGGTGGGGGGGCTAGATTATACCACCTATATGCAGCGCATCCGGATACAGTCTTTTATAAATCGACATTTAATTTTTTGAAGGTGGAGGTGCAAGGGGAAGAAACATTCGTGCAAGCTGTAGACGAGACAGGAGCGGTCATTGATAGCGTTCATATCCGGAAGCGCTTTCCGGAGGAGCAAACTTTTAAGGCGGCTTGGAATACGCCAACGATTGAGACAACTCCGGCCAACGATCAGGACGGAAACATTAAACAGCAGCGGTTCGAGTTCCAGGGCATACCGATTGTTGGCAGGAGCGGAGATTTCAGTTCAGCCGGGCGGTTATTCATTAACAATGACCAGTCGAACCTTTATTTCGGAATCGATGAAACCGCAATTCGAGGAGACCAGAACTTATTTTTATTCATAGAAGCACCTGCCCTGAGTTCAAGTAATTCAGTATTTTTAATGAAGTCGCTTGGAAATGGAACCAACGATCCCGCAGCAGATGTGCAAGGTCTTCGTTCCCTGGAAAATGTTGGTTTTACCAATTTTGTCCCAAACATTGGGATTGTCCTGGGCGATGAATACGCGGATCAGCCCGACCGGGCGTTCGTGAGGCCTGGGATGACCTTTCCGATTGGGCAGGGGGCATTCTATTTGGAGGAAGATTTCCCCACGGTGCCTGGGCAGAAACTTCAACAATTCAATCTATCACCGGAAACCTATTGGGTGCCGTGGGAGCAGAGCGCGAACTTTATTGAAGTGGCTTTGCCTTATTCAGCGTTGGGTAACTTGCATCCCGGGCAGCGGATAAAGGTCGCAGTGGTGAGCGGTCTTGCCGGAGTGGATTTGGAAGCGCAGACCCGTGAAATTGAAGTAGGTGGGGTTGCCCGAAACGTGAGCACGAACGGGAACATGGTCTGGATAGAAGGCTTGGAAGTTCAGTTGGCCAGCTACCCTTCCACAAACCTGAATCTTTATATATCAAAACCTCCGGACAGCAACACGGTTGAAGTTCAATGGCCCACAACACCTGGGAAGCACTATCAGCTACAATATAATGAAAACCTTGGAGAAACCTGGAACAATATGACTAATACATTTCCTCGAACTGCCACAAACGTTTCAGATTATGCGACTATTCCCGTTAATGCAGGAAATCATCGATTTTACAGAATAATTGAGTTTTCCGAATGAACAACCCAATTACAGTGGAGCATATTGGACTGGCGGCGAAGGATACCACCCGGTTAAAGGATTGGTACGTCCAGAAGCTCGGGGCGGAAATTTTGTTTCAAATGCCGCAAAACCCCCCTGCCTATCTTGTTCGTCTCGGTGGAATGATGATTGAGATTTATAACGCGGCTATTTTCAACTCGCAGATGGGGGACAATCGGGTTGGTGGCTGGAGGCATCTTGCATTGAAGGTCGATTCTCTGGCAGAGGCAAAAGATTGGCTGGGCGCGCGGGGCGTTGAATTTTCAGAAGAAGTAAAACCAGCAGGTGGCGGCGGGAAAGTCCTTTTCTTTCGAGATGCTGAAGGCAATTTGCTTCATTTGGTGGAGCGTTTGCCCGGTGGATATCACTAACGGCGCTGCGATAGGATTGCTAACTTCCGCATTTGCCGCTAATAATCGTTTATGCGCGCGCGAGTGCTTTTACCGCTCTCCCTCGGGCTGAACATTCTCCTGGCGGGAATGATCCTTCTCATTTGGCCCCAAATGCGTCCACGGTATAATCCTGCGAGAGCATTGCAGTTGGAGTCTCCTTCGATAACAAAGGTTAAAACCAACGTAGTCATCCGACGCAAAGGATTTCAATGGTCGGAAATTGAATCGACCAATTACCCCGTGTTTATCCGCAACCTGCGGTTGATTGGCTGCCCCGAACGAACCATTCGCGACATTATCGTTGCAGATGTTAATGACCTTTACGCCCACCGCATTCGCAATGAGGTCGTAGTACCCGAGCAGGAATGGTGGAAAGCAGATCCGAACCAGGGGCCACTTGCGGTTGTGACCAGCCAAATCCAGTCGCTCAACGAAGAAAAGATGCGAATGCTCGATCAACTGCTCGGCTCCTCATGGCGCAGCAACACCGTTGCGAATGTGGCCACTTTGAGTTCTGAACTCATTCGGTTGGATGGACCTGTCCTGGGCAAACTTTCGCCGCAAATAAAAGCGAGTTTGTTACAAATCGAGGAAAGCTCCCGGCGGGCGCGCGAGAATTACCTGGCGCAGATGACTGCGGCAGGAAAGACGCCTGATCCAGTTGCTCTTGCACGAATGCGGCAGCAGGTTCGGAATGATCTCGCAACATTGCTGACCCCGGATCAATTGGAGGAATACTTACTCCGTTACTCGAATAACGCGGATGAACTCCGCCAGGAATTGCGGGGATTTGGCGCGGATGCGGATGAATTTCGCAGAATATTTCGGGCGCGGGACGGTTACGATCTCCAGCTTTCAGCATTGGACCCAAACGATGCGGCGAGCAGCAAACGGAAAACTGAATTGGAACGAAT
>JBQCGE010000177.1:0-4959 GCA_051955955.1 Verrucomicrobiota bacterium | reverse complement strand
CCAGATCAGCGTCATGGTCATGGCCAGCGGCAGCAGGAAAAGGAACACCACGATCCAGTATTTGAACAGGTTGAGCACCTGGATCCCCTGCTGGATGAATACGGGCAAGGTCGGAATCTGCTCCACGACATAGAGGAAGATAAACAGGAAAATGATCGCGCTGAGCAGCGATATATTGAGATTGCCAAACACCTGAGTTTCAAGCCGCAACGTCTCGTCCGGAAGCATCGCCGCAAGGCGTTGCAGCAAGTGATTCAGCGTAAAGAGAAAGAGCAATCCCATCGCCATATTCAAGTAAATGGCAATTTCGTAAAAGTGCACCTCAGGAACACGGTTGTGCCAATAGAGAAAAGGGGCGAGCCCGATATTCACCACCGAAATAATTTTTGTCCGCTCCAGTGAGTCACGCCAGATCCGCTCCTGTCGTTGGAAAGAACCGAGCAGTTGCAAACCGTAAAAAAGCAATCCAGTCGCTAGAACCGGCCCGACTGAATACATGGGCTTGACCCATTCACTGGTGGCTACATAGACGCAAATAACAAGAGTCAATGGCAGCCCCCAGAAGAGGGCTGAGAGCCCCCGAACCAGGCGCCCCAAGGAACGCATTAATTCGGCCCTGGGCGCGATTTCAGCCATTAGCTTTGGAAGCTCAAATAGGTGTAGTCCCGCAATCCGCGCTCGTATTCATCCAGCAGGCGCATTCCTTCGTTCGGCTTGAGCCGGTCGCTTTTGATCGCTTCGTCGATCTGCGCTTTCATCTGCCGTTTCAGCTCGTTTTCGTCATACTGAACCGCCCCAAGCGCCTGCACGATGGTGTTCCCCTCGATGATTTCCTCAATGTAATAACCAGCTGGTTCATCTGGATCGAGAAAAACGTGGACTTCATTCACCCGCCCAAAAAGGTTGTGGAGATCGCCCATGATATCCTGGTAAGCGCCCATCAGGAAGAACCCAAGATAGTAAGGCTCATGCGTTCCATTTCCGTTAATCGCATGCAGGGGCAAGGTATCGCGAACGTCGCGCAAATCGATGAACTTATTAATCTGCCCGTCTGAATCGCATGTAATATCGACCAACGTCGCCTCGCGTGTGGGACGTTTATCCAGTCGGCTGATGGGCATGATCGGGAACAACTGCCCGAGTGCCCAATGATCCAGGAGCGATTGAAACACAGAGAAATTGCAGAGGTACTGATCCCCAAGGCTATCCTCCAGCTTCCGAATCTCCTCCGGGATGTAAGCCTGGCCGGCAAAGCTTTGCACCACGGCCTGCGAAATTTCCCAGTATAAATTTTCAATCTTCGCTTTGTCCGGCAGGTCCAGCAGGCCCAGCATGAACATGTTATGCGCATCATCCCGCCGCTCCGCCGCATCGTGATACGCCTCCAGTTTGTTCAACTTGGCGAGATTTTTGCGAATATCGAGCAACTCACGCACGAGCGGATGTTCGTTATCCCCATAGTTCAACGATTCCGGGCGCAGCTTGGCAATTGCTCCGAAAACTTCGACGATCAAAACACTGTGATGCGCCACGATGGCGCGCCCGCTCTCGCTCACGATGTCCGGATGCGGCACTTTTTCCGCATTGCAAACATCGGCGATGTAATAAACCACATCGTTGGTATATTCCTGGAGCGAGTAATTCGTGGAGCTGTCAAAGGCCGAACGGCTGCCGTCGTAATCGACTCCCAACCCGCCGCCGACATCCACATATTGAATCTGAAAGCCCATTTTATAGAGCTTGGCGTAATAGCGAGCAGCTTCCTGCACCGCTTTTTTGATCGTGAGAATGTCGGGAATTTGCGAACCGATATGGAAGTGAATCAGCTTGAAGCAATGCGCCAGGTTTTCCGAGCGGAGCAATTCTACCGCTGAAAGCAACTCGACCGTGTTCAAGCCGAATTTGGCGTTCTCCCCACCGCTCTCGGACCATTTGCCAGCCCCTTTGCTGAGCAACCGGGCGCGAATGCCAATCATCGGCTCAACCCCCACCTGCTTGGAGACTGTGATGATTTGCTTCAACTCCTCCAGCTTCTCGACAACCATGATCACGGTTTTGCCGAGCTTAATGCCCATCAGTGCCAGTCGAATGAAGCTGGCGTCCTTGTAACCGTTGCAAATAATGAGGCTGCCGCGGTTCGCCTGCAACGCGAGCCCGGCAAACATTTCCGGCTTGCTCCCCACCTCCAGGCCAAAGTCGAACGGCTTGCCCGCTTCCAAAATTTCTTCCACGACCTCACGAAGCTGATTCACCTTGATCGGAAAAACCCCGCGATACTTTCCCTGAAAATTAAATTCGGTGATCGAATTGCGAAAAGCCTTGTTCAACGACTCGACACGATGGCGCAGGATATCCTGGAAACGGATCAGCAAGGGAAAGCGGAGCCCGCGAGCCTTGGCTTCCTCGACCACGTCATTGAGGTCCACGGCGCAGCCTTCGTTCTGAAGCGGGCGGGCCACAACATGCCCGTCCTCATCGATGTCGAAGTATTTCGCTCCCCAGCGGTCAATGTTGTACATGGTGCGCGCCGCCTGGATGTTCCAGGAATCGCCGGGGATTTGAGTTTCACTCATCTTCTATTGTGTGCGCGACTATAAGAGCCTCGCGTGGGAATTCAACCTTCCGCTGAAAAAAATTGCACGCAAAACCGGGGCTTCCATTTTTTTCCAAATGCGTTTTATCTCCCTTCATGAAAAAACGCTCTCTTGCTTCAATAGTCAAGTATTGCGACCGGACTTTGCGGACTGATGAATTCACCGATTGGCCAGGGGCGGTCAATGGATTGCAAGTGGCCAATAACGGCAGCGTCAGCAAAATTGCCGCGGCGGTGGATGGAACGCTTGCAACGGTGCAGAGGGCAATCGTGCTGGGAGCGGATTTATTGATCGTGCACCACGGACTTTTTTGGAGCCCGAGCCATCCATGGACAGGGAGGCGCTACGAGTTGATCAAGCTGCTGATTGAAAACAATTTGGCCGTTTATAGTTCACACCTTCCGCTCGATGCCCACCCCCGCATTGGGAACAATGCGCAGCTTGGGCGCGCGCTCGGGTTTAAACAACCGAAGCCGTTCTTCCTGGAAAAAGGGCAGAACATCGGCTTGAGATACGAGGGCGCAATCCGTCGCGATGAATTGCAAAAGCGACTCGCAATAGTGTTGAAGGGCGAGCCGCGCCTGATCCCGGGTGGACCGGATACGTGCCGTTCCATAGGGATCGTTACGGGAGGCGCGGGTGATGAATTAAAGAAAGCCCACGAAGAAGGGGTGGATACATTCATTACGGGCGAAGGACGTCATTGGACCTTTGCTCTGGGAGAAGAGCTTGGTTTGAATGTGTTTTACGGTGGGCACTACGCGACGGAAACGTTCGGAGTCAAAGCGATGTCAGCAGTCCTTTCCGAGAAGTTCGAGCTCCCCTGGGAATTCATTGACTACCCCACTGGACTGTAAAAAAAGCCCGCGAAACCGCGGGCCAGTGGCTGCTCCTCTGCCGCTGTTGTGTCTTCGAGAAGCATTCCGGGCGGAGAAACAGCAAAAATCCGCCCGTACCTTTTGGTCACAACGTAAATGCATGGGGAGAATCGGAAAGAGTGGGTGAAGCGGTTCGGTGCTTAGAATTAACCGCGAGCAGAGGCTCAGCGATTGGATGAGGACAACTGCTCAAGCAATCGCTCCCTTCCTGTCAGCGGCGAACAAGTGGCTGGCAAAACCTTCCTCGCGTTCCTCAATCTGAAATCCACTATCCGCACGCCAAAGCTCGGTTAACTCCTTCCTGCAAAATCCTGCAATGATGCTTATCCGCGCATCGTGCAGCGTAACGTCATTGCACCCGAGCAGTCGCAGCAAGGGCACTGACATTAGGGAAACTCGCCAGCGTCTCGGGTCACAAGCAACGAAAAGCTGTGTTCTTTCAGCAAACACACGAAAAAAGTCAGCGAGCTCGGCATTTTGGAAATGATGCATGAAAAGGTTTGCGACGATGCAGTCGTATTGCCGTTCCGGGGCGCGCTTGGCCCAGAGCCGGAGATCCGCCTGCATAATTTCGATTTCCCAACCTGTGGCGCGGATCTGGTCCACTGTTTGGGTCGGAATGGCAGGTGTCATGTCGAGCAGGGTCAAGCGCACCCCTGGCCATTCATGCGCAAATTGCCGCGCAAGGGCGGCACTCAGTGATCCGTCACCACACCCAACTTCCAGGATTTGTTTAGGTGGATTCGTGACCCGCTTTAACGTGCGCGCAATGTGGCCGGCATTGCCCATCCAAAAATTGATTCGCTTTAAGTCGCGCCGCGACTGGATGGCGCAGGGATCTTCCGGGGAGAGTTGATCGAGCAATTCCGGTTTGACCTCGCGTTCCATTCCTTGTGCGTTGCGTGCGAGAGTGTCCCGTGCAGCAACGAACCTATTCCACGCGAAGGAGCGCTCCGTGGCAAGTGATTCCAGCGCCATAAGCAGCAATCAGCCATGTGCCGCCCGGACCGTTTTTCTGGAGCGCTTTTTCCAACGCGAAAAGGACACAGGGGCTGCTGATATTTCCATTTTCCCGCAGGACAGCGGCGCTGATTTCTAATTTCTCCGCGGGAACTCCAAGCCCATTTTGAATCGCCGCGAGAACATCGCGTCCACCGGAGTGGATCACCCATTCCTGGAAAGAAGCCGGATTCATACCACCCTTGGCTTCGAGCTCCGCAAGCACTTCCTTGAGCTGTTCCACTACGAGCAGCGGCACGCTTTTATCAAGGACGTTGCGCAGCATCCCATTCCGCGACTCGAAGCGGAGCAGATCCCGATCCTTGCTGTTCAGGCGGGTGGCGTAATGTTCCCAATGCACCGGACGTAAATTGCGGCCCGGCTCCAAACCGGTCACAATCGCGGCCGCACCATCGGCAAAGAGACAATTGCTAACGAGCACCCCTGGGTCGTTATCCACAAAGAATGCTGCGCTGCAAATTTCAACG
>JBQCGE010000176.1:0-2636 GCA_051955955.1 Verrucomicrobiota bacterium | reverse complement strand
CACCGCTGTAGGCTGAGGCCCAAGGTTCGCGCCACCGGTCACATTGACCAGCTTCAGATTCACCGTCTCGTCCCCTTCCAGTTCCGTGTCATCGAGCACTGGAATGTTAAGGGTCTTCTGCGTTTCCGCTTGTTTGAATGTCACTGTGTTAGTGAGGTCGATGTAATCAACCCCTGGTGTTGCGCTGCCTCCGGAGGTCACGACCTGCACTGTGATCTGGCCGGTTGTTCCGCCCACTCGGCGAACCGTGAGGACGGCGTTCGTGCCACTTTCATTCACCCGGAAGCTGGAAGTGTTGAATTCAACACTGCCAGGACCAGCGAGTGAACCGCCATGGATTCGCGCAAGGCGAAGCGCTTTAAGTCCGTTGTAGTCGGTAAAGCCACCGGCAACGAGAATGGAACGATCCGGTTGGATCACGACCGAAGCGACTGATGCGTTGAAACCCGCGCCAAAGTTGATCGTGGGATCCTGTGAACCGTCCGGGTCCAGACGAGTAATGCGACCCCGGAAAATTCCGTTGAATTCGGTAAAGTCACCACCCGCAACAATCTTCCCGTCAGCCTGCAACGCGATGATGTTGATAGGACCATTCGCCCCTGTGCCAGGGTTGAACGTTGTATCCAATGTGCCGTCCGTGTTCAAACGGGCGATGCTATTGCGATCCCCGCCGGAAATTGTAGCGAACATTCCACCCACAAGAATCTTCCCGTCGGGCTGCACGAGAAGCGAGCGGATCGAGCCGTTAGCCCCAACCGAAGTATCAAACGTGTTATCGAGCGATCCGTCACGATTCAAACGGGCAATGCGATTGCGTGGGATGCCATTATAGGTCGTGAAATCACCACCAATTAGGATCTTGCTATCCGCCTGCATTGCGAGCGCGAATACCTTTCCATTCGGTCCCGTGCCCATATTAAAGGTCAGGTCGATTACGCCATTTGTGATGACGCGGACGAGCGCAGGACTCGGCACACCATTATAGCTGGAGAAATCGCCAGCAATCAGAATACGTCCATCGGGCTGCACCAGCGTGGCATAAACGGGATTATCAAGCCCCGAGCCTGGGTTGAACGTCGGGTCGACCGCCGCATCAACATTTAGCCGGGTGATGTAATTCCGGTTCGTTCCATTAAGTTCCGTAAACAGCCCGCCCAGCACCATGCGCCCATCCTTTTGCAATGTAATATTGCGGACGGAATTATTTGCGCCTCCGGCTGGATCGAAGCTGATGTCAATTGTGCCGTCTGGATTGATCCGGGCGATCCGATTGCGAAGGACATCGTTCACATAGGTGAAATCGCCACCGGCAATAATGCGCCCATCCGGCTGCAACGCCAGTGAGTAGATAAACTCATTGGCGCCACGGAAATTGCCAAATGTTGTGTCCAATTCGCCTGCGGGAATTCGGAGCTGCTCATTATCGACGATATTAATTACCGCGTTAGTCGTAATGATTGTTCCGGGGAATGCGTTAGTCAGCACCAGAGAGATCGTTTTGCCCCCCTCCACCGTCGTGTTATCGATGATTGGGACAATGAAGGTCTTGCTGGTTTCGCCCGGCAGGAACACAGCCGTGTTGGAGACGGAGAGGTAATCAGCTGGAGCTGTCGCGGTCAGGTTCGTGGTGTAGTAAGTCACCTGGTTGGTCCCGGCAATACCTCCCTGGCGAAGGACCGTAATGATGATATTTCCGCCATTTTCATCCACGTAATATTGAGACTGGCTGAATGCAAATCCCCCGACGAAGTCGTCGTTCACGATCCGGACGGTGGTTGTGGATTGGAATCCAAAAGCATTCGTATCGCTCACCCCTTTTACAATTGGGTTTTGCAAAAGGATCGTGAACACTTTGTCGTTATCAACAGTGGAGTTGTTCAGAATCGGCACCCAAATAGTGCGGGAGCTGGTGTCCTTGTCCGCCCAATGCAGAGTGCCGTTCGTCGAAACATAATCCTGGCCAGCTTTGGCGGTGCCGTCCTGGGTCACGAAATCGATAAACACATCTCCCAGGTTCCCCCCAATCCGTTGGATCGTGACATTCGCGTAGGGGCTATCCTCATTGACATCAAACTGCGGCGCAGTAAAGCTGATCCGCCCAGGCGCAAAGTCGTCATCGATAATGATGAGCGTGGCCGTCGCACGTGCAGGATCCAGGCGTTGCTCCACTGGAACAGTGCCAGGGAAGCCTGCGGGGTTGAATAGAACGAGGTTAATCGTTTCTTCCAACTCCGCATCGTTATCATTGCGAATTGGAATCGTGAAGCTGTTCGTGGTCTGACCCGCCGCAAAAGTCAGGGTTCCGCGAATCGGGGTATAATCCTGGTTGGCTTTGGCTGAACCATCTGAAATCGTGTAATCAATGCTCACCGGCGAAACTGAACCACCAACCCGGGTGACGGTAATCAACGCGACTCCTTCGTTTTCATTCACGGTATAATTCGTAACCGCGAACCCAAGAGTTCCGTAAGCGGAGTCATTGTCACGAATCAGCAACTTAGCATCAGCCCGTCCAAGAGCAGTGCCGAGAGGAATAATTTCACCGCCAAGGAGGACTTCGCCAACTGGGTCAGTCAGTTTGAGTGCAATGCTTTCATCCCCTTCCACATTCAAGTCATCAATAATGGGCACATATA
>JBQCGE010000175.1:0-5525 GCA_051955955.1 Verrucomicrobiota bacterium | reverse complement strand
CCCCATCCCCTATTGAGGGGTCGAGCCGGTGAAAAATCTCAAAGATTTTTCCCTGGTATTCGGGCGGTATGCCAATACCGTTGTCCTGAACAAAAAAGATCGCTCGCCTTCCTTCAGCGTGGCCACCTACGTGAATTCGGCCGGGCCGTTCAGGCGAAAGATATTTCACCGCGTTGTCGATTAGGTTGGAAAACACCTGGTTGATTTGCGTGGGATCTCCAATCGCATTCGGAAGATCATCAACCAATAACGAAGCTCCTTTTTGATTGATCTGGTAGTCCATCGTTTGGGCGATTTCCTGCAGCATCAAATTCATATCCAATCGGTGGACATTTGGAGCTGCGCGGCCAAGACGCGAAAAGCGCAGAAATCCCGCGAGCAACTTGTCCATTTTGGCAACGCCAGCCTGGATGTACGAAAGTGCTTCGGGGACATCTTCCGCAAGGAGCTCAAGTAATTCATCCCGCTCAACCAATGGGCCGGGAGACTCCCGTAATTTCATCAAAACGCGCTCCCAGGCCTGGGCTAATTCTTTGCTGAAACCCTGCACGTTCACCAGTGGAGAACGCAAATCATGCGATGCCACATACACAACGGTTTCTAATTCCTTATTTTTTTCGGCTAGCTCTTCCGCGAATCGGGCAAGCCGCTCCTCGTCCGCCTTTCTTGCGGTTATATCTGTACGTATCGCAATGTACTGGTAAGGTTTGCCAGCTTCATTGAGGAAGGGAAAAATCGTCGTATCTACCCAGTAAAAAGATCCGTCCTTTGCCCTGTTTTTGATCTCCCCATGCCAGGTTTTCCCATGGGCGATCGTTTTCCACAGTTCAGTAAAAAAGGATTGTGGATGATAGCCCGAGTTGATGATCCTATGGTTTTGCCCCAACAGTTCTTCACGCGAATACTTGGAAATTTGGCAGAACTTATCATTCACGTAGGTTATGTCTCCCGCGGCATCCGTTATAGCCACGATCGAATGCGCATCGAGTGCCGCTTTGATATCCCGTAACTCATTCAGCGTTGACTGCATCCTTTCTTCCGCGCGCGACCCTGCAGATGCCTGCGTCTTAAGGGAATTCAGCTCCTCGATCAACTGAGCTCTCGAATTTCGGGAAATCTTTTTCATGCAAATATCTGAAGGATATCAAGCAACCATTTTCAAAAACAGCACTCTCGCTCAGTTTTTGATCCGACTTCATGAGGCCCTCGCCAGATGGTTCCGGTAATCGGTTGGGGATTCACCCACAATGCGTTTGAACACCCGATTAAAATGGGTGAGCGATTGAAACCCGGCTTCAAAGGCAACTTCGCTGATCCGAAGGTTTTTGTTGAGCAGCAGGTTTTTTGACCGCTCCGTGCGCACTCGCGATACATATTCCGTAAAGTGAATGCCAGTTGCCTTTTTGAATTGTTTGCAAAAGTAAAACACGCTCGTGTGAACAGCCACCGCTACCTTGGCCAGTGTTAATTCCTCTGTTTGGTGGTTTTTTATAAACTCCTTGGCATTTGTGATTAAAGGAGGTTCCGCATTCGCCTGTTGAAGTGCTATCTGGTTGCTCTTAAGTGACAAGTGTTCAGCAAATGTGGAAAGAAGGGTCGCGATTGAATCCAGTTTTTTTTGCGGAACAACGGGTGTGCTAACATAGGCCTGACGAGCACTTTCTCGTTCAATGTCCACGCCAAGGGCATTGATCTGAGCCATCGCTCGGTCGAATGCTTCGATGGTAGGTTTGTGACGCATTACCTGGCCAGTTTGCAGGAACCCGATCGTTTCCGTCCCCAATTTAACAGGAACTGCCGTTTCGCACAGGCCATAACTGCACGAAACCGTGGATGTTTTCACCATTGCGGACTGAGCGAGTTTCTCCTGCATCTCCAAACAGGCCGCGCAAGTCCGGCTTTTTCCGGCCATTAATGCACACCACGGACTTTCCTTCCGTTTGCCGTGAAGCGGGAGCTGCCAACTCTCAACCGGCCGAAGCGCCATTGGAAGACCTGTTGCTTCCGTGTAAGCCCGCTGGTAATCCTCAAAAATTCGCGAATTGGCCAGCGTTTCGATCATTTGATCATTAGCACTCATCCGTTCTTGATTCATGAATAGCAAAATAAGGAAAGGACCGGGTGTTCGAAAATTGGTATCGGTGCTGCAAAAAGGTACGGAAGCCGGGCCGGTGAAGATAAAGAAATTACCTACGTGTCGCTTGGGTGTATATCTCTGCATTGCCCTCTCCACATATTCCCCAACAAAAATGGGCATGGCGTGAGCTCCGAGCCGCGGAAGAAATTCGCCTTCTAACTTTGTCACACAGTAGGCCGCAAGGGTTCCATCGAGTTTTTAAACAATCACTTTTGCCCCCCTCCTTCCCACCAATATGATTTATGCTATAATTTTTGGACTCTTATCTGTTTGGAGTCCTATGAAACACTCTCAACTTTTAGCCCCTTCCGCGCTGTTCGGTCTCTTTGGTTTATTCGCTGTTCTTGCCCAACCTCGCGAAACCTCTCCTGCGAAGGAATTCATGCATGAAAAACTTGATCGGGCCCAAAGCATTCTGGAGGGGATTACCATGGAGAATTTTGAGCTTGTGGAGAATCAGGCTGCAAAACTGAAGGCAATGAGCCAGGACGCCCGGTGGCAAACTTTCGGCAACCCGGAATACGTCGGTCAGAACGAATTGTTCAAGCGCAACGTGAATGCCTTGGCCAAAGCGGCGAAGGAAGAAAACCTGGATGCAGCGACGCTCGCTTACACCAAGATGACTTTTAGTTGCATTGAATGCCACAAATGGCTTCGAACTCATAACGTCGCTAATAATCCTTGAGACTCCTCCTGCGGAGTCAATCCGGTCGCCCGGCCAAACCTGAAGGTTACATAATGAAGCCTACTGTAACGACTGTGCTATTCCTCTGGATTTTGACGCGAACTGTATTTGCCGGGAGCATCCCGACCACCAACGTTTTGCAGGCCGAAGTCCGTCTGATTCCAGATAGCCCGATGCCACAGGAACGTTTTGGCCAATGGGTCTCCGCCTCTTCCAATCTATTTGTTGTCGCCCCTTCAAACCCCATAATGGTTCTGGAGGGCGTTCAGCAACTTGCTACTGCATTCATGAGATCGGACGAAGCGCCGCTCATACCTCGAGTGCTGGCGATTCCGTCCTCTTTTTCCATAGATTCAATTGAAGGCGTCGCCGCGAGTCCCTCCAGGATCGCCGTAGCTGCTTCCAACCCGTTTGGTTCTGCGATTTACCTGTTTGAGTTGCAATCTTCCCTTTGGCTTTTCAAGACAAACCTCATCCCCACTTTTTCACAGGGCATATCTCATGTTGCGATCTCTTCAAATGCGGTGGCCGCAGGCACTCCAGGGCAGGTCTCCGTTTTTCAGTTTCTTACCAATGGTTGGGTCGAAAGAATTATCCTTCCACCCACATCGGCTCCAGGCGTAGTCCAGGCCAATTTTGGACGAAACGTTGCACTCTCCGGAGCAGAGTTGATCATTGGAGCGACTGGGGAAATTCGCAGCGATCCTGGTCACGCCTATATTTATACGAACACCCTCGGTTCCTGGAATTTCGAAACGGAACTTTCGCCAGAACCTAACCACTTCATCCCCTTCGGCCACGCCGTCGCTTTGGATGAAGATACGGCCCTGGTCAGCGCGTTTCCCGGAAGATTCAACGAAGGGGAAGTTTATGTCTTTTCGCGGGTTGCAGGTCAATGGGTTCAGCTCGCAATTCTCACCTCGGAAGAGCCGCAGGATTTCTTAGGTCACTCTGTGGCTGTGAACGGTCGGAATATTCTCGTTGGGGCTCCGACTTCCGGTGCTGGCAGAGGATCAGCATGGCTGTTCCGAAAGAATTTGCATAACTGGGATCGCCTTCGCCTGATCCGGGATGAAATGCAACCGACTAATCCAACAAATGGAATTCCCGGCGACGAGTTGGGATTTAGTGTAGCTATCGCAAATAACGCCATTTTGCTCGGGGCTCCGTATTACGATGAGTTTGCGAATGACGCCGGGATCGCATTCATCTTCATGTTCGGTTTTAGACCGTTTCTTTTTCCACCCTCTTTGGATCCTGGAACCTCTTTCATTAACGTGGCCGACGTCGTGTTGGGCCGCACGAACATCATGGAAACAACAACAGCCTTAGATGATTCCTGGACTCCGCTGAAAGAGTTCGTTCCCGACCACTCCGATTTTGCCGTTCCAATCGATTTCACACGACAGCCAGGAACTCGCTTCTTTCGTATTACTGTGCCGGAAAATTCCACGCCAAAGAAGTAACGTATGTGGGTTTCCAGCTTCGGAGATGACTCAAAAAGCCAAAAAGCGCCCGATCATGCCGAAAACTGGCACCAGGAAAGCCCTTAGCCTGCACCGGATTCCTTCTTTGCTGGTTTACACGACCTCTCCTTAACATTCGCGCCGATAACAGTCTGCATTAGCATCGCTAAAGTCAATCTTTGCTTATGAAGTTCCGTTTCATTTTACGATCGCTTGTCGCTGTGATGCTTCTTTCACGTACGTTAGCTTCTGTCCACGCTGCGACTAATGCCTGGACGAGTTTAGTTACCGGAAATTGGCATGATCCTTCCTGGTCACTCAACGCACTACCTTCGTATGATCAGGACTCTATAGTCATTAATAACGATGGAAGCAAAGCTGTCATCGTTAGCGCTGCCACTGCGGAGAATCATCCCTCATCGCTACAGATACGGAACCTGGCTATCGAGTCGCCAACCGGTTGGACAAATACCCTCCTTTTGAATTATCTGGCAGGTCGAGAGCCACTCACAGTTTTCGAGTCTGCATTCGTAGGTTCTGGTGGGGTTCTCATGAACCTCTACTCCAGGCTCGATTTTCCTGGTTCAGCCGGTTTGTTGATAATTGATGGAGGGGCGTTCGTGCAGGAAGGAGGCACAACAACCGTTTCTAGCAATGTATTCGTCGGCCGATCCAATCCAGGCACTTTCGCGTTAACGAACGGCACTCTTTATTCGCGCAATATTACCGTTGGAATGACGAATAGAGGGCTTTTTATTCAAAATGGCGGCTCAGTGACCTCAGACGGAATTCGTCTGGGTTACTCTTCCGCTACGTATCAACTCGAATCCGGGCAATTGGAGGCCAGGTTCTTAGATATTGGTGATCGAGTTTGGCCTTACGAGAGCTCCGCACACGGCACATTAAATCAGAAAGGGGGAACCTTAATTGTGGATGACATGAGTGTTGGGAATAGCGGCGCAAACGGTGAATATCTTATGACAGGTGGAATCGCGAGCATTCGCTCACTCACAGTGAGTCAAAGCGGTTCAGCAGAGTTTCGAATTCAGAGCGGACACGCGAGTGTCGAGTTCATGACCGTCTCAGTAAACCAACATGAAGAGGGAAAGGTAATTTTGGAAGGAGGCGAACTCCAAACAGGCAGGGCGACCGTGGGCTATTCCGGGTGGGGTTCGATCCATCAATACGGTGGCACACACAATATTAGAGATCTGACGGTCTCTGGTGATTCGTATGG
>JBQCGE010000174.1:0-5967 GCA_051955955.1 Verrucomicrobiota bacterium | reverse complement strand
ACGGAATCAGTATTTCATCCGATAAAAATCCCTTGGAGACCCTGAACTGTTTTGTCGAAATAGCACCTGTTCCCAAAGGATTGAAAATGTCGAATTTTAAGCAAAACTTGCCCTACTCCAGCGCCGGACTGGAACGTAACGGTGGGAAGCCCGTGGATAAAAGTGCCGCGCAAATGACTCGCTGGGAAGAGTTGGCCGCTGCTGCACAATATAAACCCGCCACAATCGCCACTCTCACCCAGGTTTCCCTTCGCACTTTGCAACGCCATTTCCGCAAGGAATACGACATGACCATCAGCCAATGGCTCCGCGCCATTCGCCTTCGTGAAGCTTACTCACGCCTCCGAATGGGTCAGACGGTAAAGGAGGTTTCCTACGGCCTCGGCTACAAGCAACTCTCTCACTTTTCCCGCGAGTTCAAGAGAATGTACGGCGTGGCGCCGAGTTGCATCACTGGGAATGAGCATTTAAATGCTGGTGAACTGATCAAGAATCTGCCCACTCAAGGTTCGATCCCCCGCTTCTGGAACGCGAACTGAGTCGGATCTACCATACCGCTTCCGCCGCCCGATTTCCAATTAGCTCAGCGTCCTTGTCCGAACCCTTCTGTTCACTCCGGCGCGCCTTTTCTCCTTTGAAGGAAACCACGCGCAAGGTCAATGCGCTCCCTTCCAACCCCGCGTAAGCGGCGACAGGACTTAAACATCCTCCTCCCATTGCGCGAAGAAACGACCGCTCGGCAGTCACAGCCTGCAGCGTGGGCCCATCATTCAGTTTCTGAACAATCGAGTTGATCTCAACATCCGCAACACGGCATTCATAACCCAGGGCCGCCTGTCCAACGCACGGCAGCATTTCTTCCAGTGACAGAACACTTGCAAGCGTCCCTTTGGGAACATCTGCCCCGATTAATTGCCCATCTTCGGCTATGCGATACCCGAGGCGTTTTAATCCAGCGTAGGCCAGAACAATGGCATCCACGTCTGCCGCTTCCCACATCTTGCGAATCCGTGTCCCAACATTCCCTCGAATCGCTCGGGCTTTGATATCCGGCCTGAGATCGGTAATTTGCGCCTGCCGTCGCGTGCTGCTGGTCCCAATAATCGCTCCGTGGGCAAGGCCCTTGAATGAAGTTCCTGCCGGATAGCTTCGCCCCACGTTTCCCGCTCCGCGATAAATTAAAACATCGCGCACATCCTCGCGCGCACTCACGCCTCCCAGGTGCAACCCTTCCGGCAAATCGGTCGGCAAATCCTTCAAGCTGTGCACCGCGAAATCCGCCGTTCCCTCCAGCAACGCCACTTCGAGTTCTTTTGTGAACAGCCCCTTTGCGAATTCCTGGTTCGGATCGGCCGGGTTCACCGCTTGCAGCTTGTCGCCAGTGGTTTTGATTACCTTCAACTCGAACCGCTTCTCGGGAAAAACCTCCTCGCATTGCGCCTTCACCAAATTGCTCTGCGCCAGCGCAAGTGCGCTCCCGCGGGTCGCAATATAAATCACTTCCTTCGCCATGGGCTGTTCAAGATTCAAACGCGAGTGTCGCTGGTCCAGCGTTTTTTCCGGGTGCAAGGTGCTCGATCAATCCAAGGGCTTTGTCCCGGATATAAATCTCGCATTTGCTGATCTCCTCCCGCCGCTGCTTCAGAGAGGCATCCGCAATCGCCTGCAAGTTATCGATATTGTACAAATATACAGACTCCATGTAATTAACTTCGGGGTCGATATCTCTTGGAACTGCAATATCAATCAGCAGCAGAGGCTTATGCTTCCGCGCCTTCATCAACGGTTCAAGCCGCGCACGATCCAAAATATAGTGTGGAGCTGAAGTGCTGCTAATCACGATATCAATCGTTTCAAAGGCAGCGCTCCAATCATCAAAACTGATTGCTTTGCCGCCCAGTTCCTCCGCCAGAGCCACAGCCCGGTCATAGCTGCGATTGCTCACAATAATGCTTTTGGCCCCCCGGCTCAGCAACGAACGCGCGGTTTTTTCGCTCGTATCTCCAGCCCCAAGCACCATCCCGTTCCGGTCCTCAAGCCTTGTGAAAATCTTTTCCGCCAATTCGACTGCCACAGATCCCACCGAGACGCTGCCTCGCTGGATGTTCGTTGAAGTGCGGATATGTTTCGCCACATTGAATGCGCGTTGAAATGCCTTGTTCAGCCGCGCTCCCGTCAATTTCTCCTGCAAGGCAATGTCGTATGCTTTTTTTAATTGCCCGAGAATTTCCGTTTCCCCCAGCACCATCGAGTCCAGCCCGCATGCCACCTTGAACAGATGCTCCACACTGAGTGGTTCGCTTTTAATATAAAATTCAGAATCCGGCGCTTCCAACGCGTGCCGGCTTTGCTTGAGATAAGCGAGCAATTCATTCGCCCGCTGCTTCTCCCCGCTCTCCACCACGGCATATATCTCCACCCGGTTGCAGGCCGAGAGAATCACCGATTCAGTCGCCAGCCCCAATTGCCGAATATCGCGCATGACCGCCGCGAGTTCCGCTTCTTTGAAAGCGAATTTCTCTCTTACCGTGACTGGCGCCGTGTGATGGCTCAGTCCTATCAAAACCAGCGGCATGCGTTGTGTTCCCTACGGATGATGTATCTTTGAAAGCAGGTTTACCCCCCAGAAGGTTAACAGCACAAACGAAAAACTCCCCACCGTCCCCCACGCGAATTTCCGTCCTCGTTGCGAAAACCACCAGCGCATCGTGAGCAACCCCGCATACAGCAACCAGACGAATATCGACCACAAAATTTTCGCGTCGTCTTTCAGGAATACACCATAATGCTCCTTCATTAACATGGGTGCCAGCAGTAGCCCCACCGTCAACAGGAAGAAACCAATCCCCATCAGCCGTGTCGTGATCAGGTCCAGCCGTTCAATTGACGGAAGCAGTGAGACTACCGCCCGTGTCTTGTTGAACTTTAAATCGTGTTCTTCTTTCAAATACATAATCGCCGCAATCGAACTCAGCCCGAATGCGCCGTAGGAAAGCAAAATCAAGCTCGCATGCAAACTCGCAAGCCCATTCGTAAACTCTGGCTTTGGCTCATGGGTATCAAGGCCTGGCATCAAGGCAAAGACTCCAATGGCAAACAAACCAGGAGAGGCAAAAGCCCCGAAAAACCGTACTCGCCGCCATAAGCCTATCACCAAATAGCTCGCCACGATGCTCCACATTACGAAGATCGTCGCCTCATACATGTTGTTGACCGGGCAACGAGAAAGACTGAATCCCCGCTTGAACATGGCTAACGTGTGAAAAACAAAAGCGCCTGCCAGCAGAAGATAGGTTGCCCGTTCGTGTTTCCGAAATCCTTTCCGCCACAGGAAAACCGAATGCATCGTGCTGATGCCGTACAGGATTACGGCAAAAACAAAAAACGTTCGATCATCAAGCCCGCTCACAGCCGCAACGATAAATCACCACCCCGCCCTGCGCAAACGCAACAAACCGTGCGTTACATGAACAATTCGGGATCGCGCGGGCGAAACGGCGAGAAGCTTTTACGGTGAATGGGACAGGCCCCATGCTGCTGAATGGCTTCAAGGTGTCGCGGAGTTGAATATCCCTTATGCTCCGCAAACCCATACTCTGGAAATTGCTCATGATATTGAACCATGAGCCGGTCCCGTGTGACTTTCGCCAAGACGCTGGCTGCCGCGATGGAATAGCTCTTGGCATCTCCATCGATGATCGGCGTTTGCGGATGCTTTACCGAAAAAATATGGGGGCCATCGACCAGCGTGTGATCCGGCATCGCAGCGAGCGCATGCATCGCTTCATTCATCGCCCGAAGGCTCGCCTGCAAAATATTGATGGAATCAATCACTTCCACAGCTACCGTCGCAATCGCATATCGGACATCGGGATGGGTGGTCAGAAATTTAAAAAAGTTTTCACGCTGTTCCAGGTTTAGTTGCTTGGAATCATTTAAACCCTGCAACTTTCGCGGCAAGCCATCCATGATCCATGCAGTGGGCAGACAAACCACCGCTGCCGTTACTGGCCCCGCCAATGGCCCCCGCCCGGCCTCATCAGCACCACCCACGCGGGTAAACCCGCGCTGCAAACATTCGCGCTCAAATTTGAACCGGCTCGGTCGCATTGATCAACGCGTTCTTACGAGAGGATCATCCACCCGTCAACGTCAGGTTATGCCGATTTTCTTCACCAACTATACACAAAAGACTGCACGGGATCATTCGCCGCAAATTACCTCGCTTGCCAAAGACACTTCAAACCAGTTAAGCATAAGCCATGTTTTCGTTGCAACGTTTGCTCGGAAAAGAAGATAAGTTTTTTGATCTGCTTGAAGCCAGCGCCCAGGAATCCCGCTCCAGCGTCCAGGCTCTCATTCGCTTCATGCAGAACCCGGATCAACTCAAGACCCTGGACGAATTCATTCTCTCCCGCCGGAAGGAAAAGAAAATCAACGACGAAATCAGCCAGGCTCTCTGCTCGTCCTTCGTCACTGCTCTTGAACGCGAGGATATCGAAGCTCTTTCCGTCGCGCTTTATAAAATCCCCAAAACCGTCGAAAAGATTGCCGAACGCATTCTTCTCGCCCCCCACCTGTATAAAGGTGTCGACATGACCCGTCAGATGCGCATGCTCGAAAAGGCTACCGACACGGTTGTTGCCATGATCCGGCAGTTGCGGAGCGGGGTGAATATGGAAAATATCCGCGCTGGCAACGAACAGCTTCAGGTCGTCGAAGGCGAAGCGGATAAGCTGATTCTCGAACTCTTGAAGGATCTTTATTCCGGCAGCCATGACGCCATCAAAGTCGTTTTTCTGAAGGATATTTTCGAACTGATCGAAAAAGTCTTCGACCGGTGCCGCGATGCCGGAAATGTAATCAATCAAATCGTCCTGAAGAATTCATAAGGGCATGACGATTATTTTACTGGTCATCCTCATTGCGCTCACATTCGAGTATATCAATGGCTTTCACGATACCGCGAACTCGATCGCAATGGTCGTTTCCACAAAGGTCCTCTCCCCGCGTGAAGCTATCCTTCTGGCGGCCGTTACAAACCTGCTCGGCGCATTAACGGGTACCGCCGTGGCGAAAACCATTGCTTCCGGTCTCGTGGATAATAGCATTGTGAATTCCGAAGTGCTCATCGCTGCCTTGCTTGGAGCAATCATTTGGAACCTGATCACCTGGTGGTTTGGCCTCCCTTCAAGTTCCAGTCACGCCTTGATTGGCGGATTGTGCGGCAGCGCCCTCGCTGCTGCGGGGGGGAATTGGGGCGTCATCATCTGGTCAGTCCCTGCCGCCGATCACTGGTGGCACGGCAAAGGGCTGCTCTGGAAAGTAATCGTTCCGATGATTGTTTCGCCGATATGCGGATTGATCGTTGGCTTTCTGTTCATGGCCTTTTTGTACATTTGTCTCCATCGCGCCCGTCCGGTCTTGGTCAATAAGATTTTCGGCAAGGTGCAAATTTTCAGCGCCGCCGCGATGGGCTTCATGCACGGCACTAACGACGCACAAAAGACTATGGGTATCATCGCGCTCGCCCTCGTCGCGGCCACCTCCAATGGCGTTTTCGATAAACTCCCCCACTGGCTCCAATTTCTCCATACACCGCCACCAGCTCCCGGTCACAGCGTCGAAATCGCGGTGTGGATTAAAGCCATGTGCGCCCTCACGATGGCGTCCGGAACTGCCGCAGGCGGCTGGCGAATCATCAAAACCCTCGGAAAGAAAGTCGTAAAGCTGCAGCCGATTAACGGGTTCGCCATTGATACTACTTCTTCACTGGTGATTTTTGCCGCTACTCATTTCGGCATTCCCGTCTCCACAACTCACAATGTTTCCGCTGCCATCATGGGTGTAGGTGCCGCCAAAAAGCTGAACGCCATTAAGTGGACAACCGTCGAACGGATCGTCTGGGCATGGATCTTCACATTGCCCGTCAGCGGTTTGATCGCCTTTCTCCTGCTGGAAGGAATC